>DASWOO010000402.1:0-1954 GCA_036404335.1 Kofleriaceae bacterium | reverse complement strand
GACGGTCGACGCGCACCCGAAGGACCTGGTGATGGCGGTGTCGCCGGCGGAGATCCGCGCCGCCAAGCAGGCCGGCAAGATCGCCGTGCTGATGGGCATCGAGGGCGGCCACGCGATCGAGGACTCGCTCGCCGTGCTGCGCCAGATGTACCTGCAGGGCGTGCGCTACATGACGCTGACCCACGTCAACACCAACCACTGGGCCGACTCGTCGGGGCCGTACTACGAGCCCGACTTCGATCCCCGGCGCTCGGCGGTGCACGACGGGCTGACCGCGTTCGGCAAGACCGTGGTCAAGGAGATGAACCGGATCGGGATGATCGTCGACATCTCGCACGTGTCCGACGCGACGATCCGCGACGTGCTGGCGACGTCGCGCGCGCCGGTGATGGCCTCGCACTCGTCGTGCCGCGCGCTGTCGAGCATCCCGCGCAACCTGACCGACGATCAGATCAAGCAGATCGCGGCCAGGGGCGGCGTGGTCATGATCAACATCGGCTCGGCGTTCCTCGACCAGCAGGTCTACGACGGGTTCGTCGCGCGCATGGCCAGGCTCAAGCCGGCGTACCTCAAGGCCAAGGCGCAGTACGCGGGCGAGCCGGCCAAGCTGCGCGCGGCGATGCAGGCGCTGTCCCGGGACCAGCCCGGGCTCGCGCGCGCCGACTGGACCAAGGTCGTCGACCACATCGAGCACGTGATCCAGGTCGGCGGCGAGGACGCGGTGGGCCTGGGCACCGACTTCGACGGCATCGACGACCCGCCGGTCGGGCTCGACGACGTCTCGATGTACCCGCGGATCTCCGAGGAGCTCCTGCGCCGCGGCCACAGCGAGGCGCAGGTGAAGAAGGTCCTGGGCGAGAACTTCCTGGCGATGTTCGCGCGGGTCGAAGCGATCAAGGCGAAGCTGGCGGGCGAGCCGCCGGCGACCATGGTCGGGCCGGGGAGCAAGTAGATGAAGCGCTGCGTGCTGGTCGCGCTCGTGGCGTGCCATGCTCCGCCGGCGATGACCCCGCCCACGCCTCCAACGTCGAGCGTCGCCGTCCAGCCCGGCGACATCGTGATCTCCCACGTCACCGTCGTGCCGATGACCGGCGACCGCGAGCTGCCGGATCACAGCGTCGTGATCCGCGGCGAGCGGATCGCGGCGGTCGCGCCGGCCGAGCAGATCGCCGCGCCCGCCGGCGGGCAGGTGCAGGTGATCGACGGCACCGGCCGCTGGCTGATGCCCGGCCTGGCCGACATGCGCGTCCGCCTCGGCGAGCAGCGCGAGCTCGGGCTGTACGTCGCCGCCGGCGTCACCACGGTGCGCGACCTGTCCGGCGACGGCGGGCACCTCGAGTGGCGCGACCAGGCCGCGCGGGGCGAGCTGGTCGGCCCGACGATCGTCATCGCCGATCCGGCCGCCGCCGACCCCGGGACCTGGCGCTGCCCGGCGCTGGTCGCCAGCGATCGACGCGCCGCGCTCGGCGAGCCCGACGCGCTCAAGCGCCGGGTCAAGTGGCTCGGCACGGTCCGGCCGGTGGCCGTCCGGGCCTGGCTCGCGAACCCGGGGACGCCCGAGGCGATCGCCGCCGCGGCCGAGGAGCACGCCGGCGCGGTCCGCGCGCTGGCCGCGCTCGCCGCCGATGCGCCGATCCTGATGGGCACCGACACCGGCCGGCCGTTCGTGATCGCCGGCGCGTCGGCGCACGAGGAGCTCGAGCGGATGATCCAGGCCGGCCTCCCGCGGCCGCGCGTCCTGCAGATCGCGACGGCCGAGGCCGCCCGGTTCCTCGGCACGCCGGGCGAGCTCGGCGTGGTCGCGGCCGGCGCGCGCGCGGACCTGTTACTCCTGGCCAGCGACCCGAACACCGCGCCGCTGCCCGACGTCCCCGACGGCGTCATGCTGCGCGGCCGGTGGCACGCGCGCGCCGATCTCGACGGCCTGCTTGCCGAGATCGCCAGCGCCAGCCAC
>DASWOO010000401.1:0-3283 GCA_036404335.1 Kofleriaceae bacterium | reverse complement strand
GCACCGCGACCTCGATCGGCCGGCCGTTGATCGTCAGCTTCATGGTCCCCTCGTCCACAGCGGGAGCTTCAGCACCAGGCCGACCTGCAGCACGTGCTCGTCGTCGGCGGCGCCGGGAAAGAACAGGTAACGCGCGTAGATCCCGGCGACGCCGAGCCCGACGGTGATCCGGCCCGTGGCGCCCAGATCGGTGCCGTTGCCGGCCAGGCGCAACGCGGCGCCGGCGTCGATCCCGATCAGCTCGTGGCCGGCCTCGATTCCGCCGGTGACGTACGTCCCGTGCGCGCCCCAGTCGTAGTAGCCGTCGGCGTAGAACCCGAAGAACGTCGCGTCGCGCAGCCGGGCCAGCGACAGCTCGCCCCCGACCAGCGCGCCGCGATCGGCGAGCGCGACCGTGCCGCCGGCGGTCAGCCCGCCGAGCAGCAGCCACGCCGGCTGCGAGCCGATCGTGAACGCCGGATCGTCGTCGGCCAGGGCCGGGCGCGTGATCGACATCAGGGCCGCGACGACCGCGAGCTTGGACACGGCCCGCGATGTTACATGAGGATGATCCGGTCTACGGCGTCGTGTAATGGATCTCGAGCACCGGCGCGAGCGCCGTGTTGTGGTTCGCGGACGCACCGTCCTTGGTCCAGAACCCGAGGAACGAGGTCGGGCTGGCCTCGAGGTTGCTCGTGATCTCCCAGCCGTGGTAGCCGCTCGGCGTGGTCAGCCAGTTGCGGACCTCGTCGCGCATCGCGGTGGTGCCCCAGCTGAGGATCTGGCCGTTCGAGAACGGCTGGTGGAACGTGATCGCGGCCAGCGCGGTCGACGCGTGGTCACCGCCGGCGGTGGTCCACAGCACGCTGCTGTAGTTGGCGTACGACCAGCTCGAGTCGCCGGTGACGCGGGTGTAGCCCTGGCCGCTGCCGCCGATCGACGTGCTGGTCGGGCTGCCGCTCGTGCCCTCGCTCCAGGTGCGGGTCATGTGCCACACGCTGAGCGTGCGATCCGGATAGGTGCCGGGCGAGCTGCCGCCGCCCGAGCCGGCGATCTGGCCTAGCACCAGGTGCATCGTCGCGCTGACCACGGTCGCGTTGGCCGGCACGCCGCTGAGGTCGAACGTGACCAGCGAGCGCTTGCGGTTGCTCATGCCGTCGGCGCCGGCGAACATGCCGGGGCCCATGCCGCTGGCGTTGCCGGTGTCGGCGCCGGCCGAGGTCCCGAAGATCATCGCGTCGTGCAGCGCCGGGGCGTTGTCGGTGATGTCCGCGGAGCTGATCGACGCGCCGGCGAGCGTTCCGACGAGCGCGAGCGCGGCGCCGGCCTGCAGGGTCTGCTTGTGGAGCTTCATGTGGGCGGCTTTCTTCAGAGCGAGAGCTTGGCGGTGACGTGGTCGGCCGACGCGTAGGGCAGGGTGCCGGGCGCGGTGGTCGCGGTGATGGTGAGGACGTAGGTCTTGCCCGCGGTGGCGACCGGCGGCAGCTGCAGCGACGGCGACCGGGTGTGCAGGGTCGCGACGACCGGGAGCTCGATGCCGAGCGGCCGCGACACGACCTCGCGGACCTCGACGATGTAGTCGGTGGCGCGGCCCAGCGCCGGCGGCTGCCAGCGCACGGTCGGCGCCGCGCCGAGCCCGGCCTGATCGACGGCGAGCGACAGGCCGTTGACCTCGACGTCGCGCACCGGCGAGAGCACCGGCCGGATCCCGTCGGCCGCGGCGAGCCGGTCGACCGGCGTGGCGGTCACGATCCGCGCCGGCAGCGAGGTCGCGCCGTCGGCGGTGATCACGCCGACCGACATCGGGTAGACCACGGTCGCGAATTCGGTCCAGCGATCGAACGGATCGCCATAGCCCAGCGCGAGCGGGGCGTCGGCCGACGCCAAGTGCGCGCCGACCACGGCGAGCTGGGGCAGGCCCTGATAGAGCGTCGCGGCGAACGGGTTGGCGTGGGCGAGCGGCTCGGGCAGCGCGGCGATCGCGATCGAGGCCATCGCCGCCGGCCGCGCGCCGGGACCGGCCTCGGCGGCCAGCGCGGCGAACGCGCTGCCGCGGTAGACGAGCTCGAGCCTGCGATCCTGGGCGACCGGCGCGAGCTGCGCGGTCAGGGTCGCGGGGGCGCCGTCGGCGACGGTGAAGCCGCGCGCGATCCCGGCCCGGCCGACCGACGCATAGCCGTCGTGCTGGACCAGCTGGGTGACGTAGGTGACGTCGCCGCGGGCGGCGTCGATCAGCGGCGCGTGCAGGCCGGTCCAGTCGAGCTGCTGGCCGGTGAGCGTGGTCGAGCCGCGGCTCGGCGCGATCGCGATGCTCTGCTCGAGCCCGGCCAGCGTGGTGCCGGTGCCGGGCGAGACCAGCTGCAGGCTGTCGCCCTCGTTCCACGCGTCGAGCCCGGTCAGCTCGAGCGCGATCCGGGTCGGCCGGCTGGCGCGCTCGACGTCGGCGCGGCCGAACCGCGCGGGCGCGGGCTCGTCGTCGACTGACGTGGACGGGCCATTACAGGCCACCAACAACACCATTGTCCCGATTCGCTGTATGGCAGTACGCATGTCCGGCAGACTACTCATGATCAAGATTTCGGCGTGAAAGATCTCGTGTTACAAGTTCATATCCGGATCGATGCGTCGTATTGATAAATACGCATTGTCCGACATGTCGTTAGCAATTTTCCGCGCCGGGAACCTTTTGCCGGACCGCTCGTTCGCCCGGCCGGAGGATCCTGATGAGCGAGACGAGCCGAAGAGACTGGTTGAAGCTGAGCGGTGGCGCCCTGTGGGTCGGCGCGGCGGCGGCGTGTGTGAGCGGCGGCGAGAAGTCGGTGCGCCCGACACCTGACGGGGCGGCAAACGCCGGCACCACCGGTGACGGCGGCTTCTTGATGTTCCAGCTCACCGACACTCACTGGGGATACAAGGGCGCGGCCAACCCCGATCCGGCCGGCGCGTTCGAGCGCGCGGTCGCCGAGATCGCGCACTGGCCGATCAAACCCGCGCTGGTCGTGCACACCGGCGACGTCACCCGCATGACCCCGGACGCCGGCGAGCGCCGGGCGCGGCTCGAGGCGGCCAGCGCGCTGCTCGGCAAGCTCGGCACCGAGCTGCTGGTGATCCCCGGCGAGCACGACGCGGCGGCCGACCGCGGCGCGGCGTTCCAGGCGGTGTTCGGCTCGACCCACCAGGCGCGGCAATTCCGCGGCGCGTCGCTGATCGCGCTCGACAACGTGTCGGATCCCGAGGGCGCGCTCGGCGACGCGCAGCTGGCGTGGCTCGAGCGCGAGGTCGGCAAGGCGCCGGCCGACCGGCC
>DASWOO010000400.1:0-3502 GCA_036404335.1 Kofleriaceae bacterium | reverse complement strand
GTCGGCGCGGCCGGCGAACGTGCACCACGCCTTCTGGCCCGAGATCAGCCAGCCGGCGCCGCGCTCGTCGGTGATCGGCTCCGCGCGGCACGCCACGGCCGCGACGTCGGAGCCGGTGTTGGGCTCGGTCACGCTGATCGCCGCCATGATCTCGCCCGCCGCGAGCCTGGGCAGCCAGGTCTGCTTCTGATCCTCGGTGCCGCCGGCGAGCAGCGCCTTGGCGAGGATCTCGGGCCGGGTGATCAGCGAGCCGCCGGCGGCGAGCGAGGCGCGCGACAGCTCCTCGGTCGTGAGGATCATCGCCAGGTTGCCGAGCTCGTGGCCGCCGAACTGTTCGGGGATCGACAGCCCGAAGTAGCCGAGCTTGGCCATCTCCGAGATGATCCGCTCGGGGACGAGCTCGTCGTGGCGATGGATGTGCTCGGCGTGCGGCGCGACCTCGCGCTCGGCGAACGCGCGGACGTTGGCGCGGACCTCGTGCATCAGCTCGTCGAGCGGCCAGGCGAGCTTGCCGGCCGCGGCGATCGCGTCGGCGCCGACCGCCTCGACCGCCACCGGCGCGAGCGCGGCCGCGATCAGCGCCTGCGCGCTCGCCGGGTACCCGTGATCGCCGGCGAGCTCGAGGCCGAGCAGCGGCGCGATCGGCCCCAGCCGGTGCACGATGTCGGCCGCGAGCTCGGCGGCGGCGACGCCGGCCAGCGCGGCGACCGGCTCCGGCACGCGGGCCAGCTCGGCGACCACGCGCGCCTCGGTCGCGACGTACGCGACCCGCTCGACCACGACCTGATGATCATCGGCCGCCTGACCCTCGCGGGTCAGGATCCGCGCCGCGGCGACCGCGCGCTCGGCCAGGGCGTCGACGGCGGCGGCGATCGCTTCGCGGTCAGCGGTCTGCATCTCCTCGTGTTATCCCGCGCTGACGCGATGCGCCAGCACGGTCTTTCACTATCGAGAGCTCAGGGCGGATCGGCGTCGAGCGCGCCGGTCCAGTACAGGTAATCGCGCCACGCCTCCGGCACCGATCTCAGCGAGATCCGGATCGCCACCGCCGGCACCCAGTTGGGTTGCGACGGCTGGGCCAGCAGCGCCATCTGCGCCTCGCGCGGCGTGCGCCCGCCCTTCTTGCGGTTGCACAGGTAGCAGCAGGTGACGATGTTGGTCCATTCGGTCTGCCCGCCCTGCGTGCGCGGCACGACGTGGTCGTAGGTCAGGTCGGAGATCGACGCCTTCTTGCCGCAGTACTGACACTTGTAATGGTCGCGCGCGTAGATGTTGACGCGCGAGAACTTCACCGGCCGGGCGTGGCGGCGGAACGCGCGCAACAGGCGGACGACCGCGGGCACCTTGATGATCAGGTTCACCGACCGGATGCCGCGGTCGTACTCGGAGACCACCTCGACCTTCCCGAGGAACAACAGGCTGATCGCCCGTTGCCACGAGATCACCTTGATCGGCTCGAATCCCTGGTTGAGCAGCAGGGTCTGGGTGCTGTCCATCGAGGTCCCTTGCCCTTCAATGTAGCACCGCGTCAGCGGGGCGCGACACCGGCATTTCGTGCAGGGCAGGTCGCAGATTGAAAACGATTTTCATTAATGGTAACTACGAACGGTGCCTACCCTTGCAGACACCCCGCTCGGCAAGCCGGTGATGGTCCAGGCGGTGGACGGCGCCCGCGCGTTTCGCCGGCGGCTGCTCGAGATGGGCCTGGTGCCCGGCACGCCGATCAAGATCGTGACGGTCGCGCCGCTCGGCGATCCGCTGCGGATCGAGGTCCGCGGCGGTCAGTGGTCGATCCGCCGCGCCGAGGCCGGGCAGATCCAGGTCACGCCGCTGGCGCACCCGGCGACCGCCGCCGCGCCGTCCACGGCGATGACGCAGGGCGCCGGATCGATCGCGCAGGCGCACGCCCAGGCCCCGAAATGACCGCGGCGGCGGCCTGCCATGACGCCGGCGCCGCCAGCGCCCCGGCGGTGGTGCCCGGCCGCCCGCAGCTCGTGCTCGCCGGCAACCCCAACGTCGGCAAGACCACGCTGTTCAACGCGCTGACCGGCTCGTCGGCCAAGGTCTCGAACTACCCCGGCATCACCGTCGAGAGCGTGCGCGGATCGCTGACCCTGCCCGGCGGCACGATCGCCGACCTGCGCGACCTGCCCGGCACCTACTCGACCAACGCGCGCAGCGCCGAGGAGCAGATCGCGCTCGACGAGCTGATCGGCTTGCCCGGCCCCGACGGCGCGCACCGCGCCCCCGACGCGGCGATCGTCTGCCTCGACGCCAACCAGGTCGCGCGCTCGGCTTATCTGCTGCTGCAGTGCCAGGAGCTCGGCGTGCGCTGCGTGGTCGCGATGACCATGATCGACGAGGCCCGCGAGGCGACGCCCGATCCCAGGAAGCTCGGCGACGTGCTCGGCTGCGAGGTGGTGGCGGTCACCGCCCGGACCCGCGCGGGGCTCGACGAGCTGCTCGCCGCCGTCGGCCGCGCGCTGCGCGGCGAGCGTGAGGCGACGTGGCGCTGGCAGCCGAGCGCGGGGCTCCGCGCCAGGCTCGACGCGGTGCGCGCCGCGTTCCCCGCCGACTGGCAGACCGGCGAGCGCTATCGGTCCGCGCTGCCGCCCGCCGACGACGCGGTCGCGCTGTGGGCGCTGACCTGCGTCGAGCCCCGGATGGGCACCGCCGACGACGACGAGCTCGACATCCCGGGCGAGGTCCGCAAGGCGGTGATCGCCGAGCCGCCGCCGCGCGACGACGAGGCGGTGCTCGGCCGCTGGCGCTGGCTCGATCGGGTGATCCCGCCGCTGATCGCCCGCGCCCCCGACCACAGCCGCACCGAGAAGATCGATCGCGTGCTGCTCCACCGCGCCGGCGGGTTCGCCGTGTTCCTCGCGGTGATGACCGTGCTGTTCATGTCGCTGTTCTGGTGGGCGTCGCCGGTGATGGACGGCATCGACGCGACGTTCAAGTGGCTGGGCGAGCAGCTGCACCAGACCCTGGGCGACGGCGTGTTCACCGACTTCCTGACCCAGGGCGTGATCGGCGGCGTCGGCACGGTGCTGACGTTCCTGCCGCAGATCCTGCTGCTGTTCCTGTTCCTCGGCTTCCTCGAGGACTGCGGTTATCTGGCGCGCGTCGCGTACCTCATGGACCGCATCATGCGGTCGATGAACCTGCACGGCCGCGCGTTCGTGCCGATGCTGTCGGGGTTCGCGTGCGCGGTGCCGGCGATCCTCGCGACCCGGACGATGGAGCGGCGGCGCGACCGGATCCTGACGATGATGGTCGTGCCGCTGATGACCTGCTCGGCGCGGCTGCCGGTGTACACGCTGGTGATCGGCGCGCTGATCCCCGGGCCGCACTGGGTCCAGGGCCTGATCATGGTCGGCATGTACCTGTTCAGCGTGCTGACCGCGCTGATCGCGGCGTGGGTGATGTCCAAGACGATCAAGCCGCTCAAGGCCAAGCGGCTGCCGTTCGTGATCGAGCTGCCGCCGTACCGGTTCCCGCG
>DASWOO010000399.1:0-2933 GCA_036404335.1 Kofleriaceae bacterium | reverse complement strand
CCTGGATCCGCCGCCAGAACAGCTCGGTAAACAAGTCGACCTCGTGCGCCGGGAACAGCGCCGCGACCTTCTTCTTGACCGCGTCGCGCGCGATCGGCGACGCGAAGAACTCCCAGGCGACCTCGTCGAGGTGGCCGAGATACTTGGCGTTGAACTCCTCGAACTCGGCGAGCGCGAACCGCTGCTCGGCGAGCTTGGCGTACTCGCGCAGCCGCTCGCGGTACGGCAGGTCGCGCGCGGCGACCGCATAGAACGGCTCCCAGTCGAGGTTGCGGCGGAAGGCTCGCTTGGTCACGGCGTTGAAGATCGACCAGCGCAGGTTGGCCTTGACCATCCACGGGAAGTGATAATGCAGCGACGTGACCTGCGAGTCCGGGCACGGGTTGGCGAAGTCGATCGGGTACCAGGTCCCCTCCTTGCGCAGCGCCTCGCACGAGTTGAAGTCCCAGCCGAAGAACGCGTTGATCGTCAGCGTGGTGTCGCGCATCACGCTCGCCTCCTCGGCCGACATGAAGTCCTTGGCCATGGTGTAGCGATCGTGGAGCGGCGCGCCCGGGTCGTACTTGACCAGGTGGGTCTGGGGCCCCAGGCCGATGCAACGGACGAACGAGTCGAACGGGTGCACCGCGGTCTGCAGGTGCATGACCAGCTTGCCGCTCTCCTCATAGCGGGCGCGCAGCTGCTTCTCGTCGTCGATCTTGCTGACGCCCTTCCAGCCGCCGCCGTCGTACGGCTTCATGAATATCGGGTAGCCGAGCTGCTCGCCGATCTGGCCGAGGTCGAACAGCTTGGCGTAGCTGCGCAGCGTCGGCGCGAGGTCGGGCAGCGGCTCGTACGCCTTGGGCGGCACCAGCCAGGTGTCGGGGATCGGCATCCCGAGCTGCATCATCGCGCAGTAGGTGGTCTGCTTCTCCATCGACTGAACCGACCACGGGTTGTTGAACACGTAGAGGCCGTCCATGATCACGGCCTTTTTGATCCACTCGCGGCTCGTGTGATACCAGTGGGTCAGCCGATCGATGACCAGGTCGTAGCGGCACGGCTGGCGCAGGTCGAACGGCTCGATCGACACGCGCTCGACCTCGATGCCGACGGTCTCGCCGCGGTAGGGGATCGACAGCTGCAGCCGCTTGACGATCTCCTCGTAGCAGATCGGCCAGCAGATATCGGCGCCCAGCGAAAGACCAATCCGACGGGTGGCGTTCGGCATGTCGGCCCCGATGATACCTGTTCGCGCGCACGGTCGCCGAAATCGCGCACGCGATCAGTGGCTTGGCCGCGCGAAACCCGCGGGGTGGCGCGTTTCGCGGCACAGGCCGGAGGAACCTGTTGACAGCCGGCTCGCGCTGGGCTCCGCGATCGCGGATCCGCGCGCTTGCCAGTCATCGCGCCCGTATTCCGGATCACGCAAATACAACGCGTATAGGAGTACATGTCTCCGCGCCGTACCGGTGCCCACAGTTTCTCGACAGTGAATATCTATTCTTCGTCAGGCGTATTGCACAGCAAGCAGTCTTGATTGCTCGACTCGTCACATCTGCCGACAATCGTCATGGCATGTTCGAACATGGTCTGGACTAACTCACGAACGTCGTCGATACTGTTCGACGATACGCAACGTGCTGGTTCGACTGCATTGGGTGAGACGGTCCTACATCTGCGCCATGATGGGAGCCGTCGACCGCCCGGAGGAAATCCAAAAATGGCAGTAGTCGCTGCAACGGTAGTCAAAGCCGAGAACACTTCTTCTCGCCGCACAATCTGGTTTTTGGGTGGGTTGGCGCTTGCCACGCTCGCGACCGTGCTGTTCGTGGTCCCCAACAACCCCGACGTCGCCGCCGGGTTCAGCACCCGCGAGCTGGTCGCGATCGAGGCGATCCTGTTCCTGTCGGGCACGATGAGCGGCCTGTCCGGCTTCGGGTTCTCCGCGGTCGGCGCGGCGACCCTGCTGTTCATGCCGCCGGTGACCGAGGCGCCGCTCCTGCAGACCCTGTCGAAGGCCAACCAGCTGCTCTCGATCGAGCAGCTGCGCCACGACATGCCGAAGTCGTGGCAGCAGTTCTGGGCCGGCCCGGGCTACTGCATCCTCGGTGGCATCCCCGGCGCCTATGTCGGCATCTGGATGCTGAGCCACCTGCCGGCGATGCAGCTGATGACGGTGTTCGGCTCGATCCTGGTCGCGTACTCGCTGTACTCGCTGTTCAAGCCGGCGGGCCTGGTGCTCAAGGGCTGCGACGGGCCGATCGCGTCGCTGATCGTCGGCTTCATCGGCAGCGCGTTCGGCGGGTTCACCGCGTTCCCGGGCGCGGCCGTCGTGGTCTGGCTCGGCCTGCGCGGCGTCAGCAAGGAGCGGAACCGCGCGATCGTCCAGCCCTACATCATCATGTCGCAGATCTTCTCGCTGATCCTGATCGCGACGCAGCACGCCGAGTACTTCAACCACCGCTACTGGGTGCTGCTGCTGTGGACCCTGCCCGCGGTGCTGCCGGGCACGCTGAGCGGCGTGATGATGTACCGCCGGATCTCCGACGTGAACTTCCGCCGGATCTCGTTCATGCTGCTCGGCCTGTCGGGCGCGGCGCTGCTGATCCGGATCTACCTGCCGTCGCTTTTCGTCTGAGCGCTCGCGCGGGGATTCGGCCGGGATTTGCCTGCCCGCAGCGGGCGGCCGACGTGTATATCGAGGGTGATGTCCGATTCTACCGGCGCCGAGCCTCCGCTCGACGAGACCCGGTCGGCCAGCGAGCGGCCTGACCCTCGCAGCATCCCGCTCCCGCCCACCGACAGCGCGCGGCGGTTGCTGCTGTGCAACCCGGACCGCTACGAGCTGATCGCCGAGCACGGCCGCGGCGGGCTCGGCCGGGTGTCGCGCGCCCACGACCACGGCCTGGGCCGCGACGTCGCGATCAAGGAGCTGATCCGGCCCAACCCGA
>DASWOO010000398.1:0-12598 GCA_036404335.1 Kofleriaceae bacterium | reverse complement strand
GAGCACCGTCGCGCGCGACGTGATGGTCCGGACCTCGCCGCTGCGCCGGTCGAGGACGTAGGCGCCGAAGCACGCCGGGTCGCCGCCGTACTTGGCCATCGACAGGAGGTCGACCGCGATGTGCTCGTCGAGGATCGTGATGTTGGGGTGGCCCGCGACCGCGGCGAGCAGGCCGCGCTGGATCTCGCGGCCGGTGGCGTCCTGCCAGTGGACGACGCGGTTGAACGTGTGCGCGCCCTCGCGGCCGAGGTCGAGCTCGCCCTCGGGCGTGCGCGCGAGCCGGACGCCGATGTCGAGCAGGCGCTGGACCTGGGCCGGGCCCTCCTTGACGCACAGCTCGACGACCTCACGGTCGCACAGGCCGTCGCCCGCGGTGAGCGTGTCCTGGATGTGCTGCTCGAAGCTGTCGGCCGGCGACAGCACCGCCGCCACGCCGCCCTGGGCCCAGCTGGTGTTGGTGTCGTCCGGGTGCTTCTTGGTGATGACCACGACGCGGCCGTGCTCGGCGGCGAGCAACGCGAAGTTGAGCCCGGCGAGGCCAGAGCCGATGACGAGGTAGTCGGTCTCCAGCGGAGTTGCCATGTGAGCAGTGACCATACAGCTTTTGCGCTCTCCGGGTAGCCGGGCTACGATTTTGCGGCGTGCACCGTTTGATCCCTGTGATGCTCGTGATGCTGGCCAGCGTTGCGGCCCGCGCGGATATCTATTCGTTCACCGACCCGGAGGGCACCGTCCACTTCACGAACATGAAGCCGGCGGGCAGCCAGTGGAAGAAGGTCATGCTCCAGGAGCCCGAGCGCGGCTCCAAGGCGAGCGCCAAGCGCGGCAGCTGCGAGCGCTGCGACAAGATCGCCGCGACCGACAACTCGCCCGAGCGGTTCCATCGCTACGACTCGTTCATCGTCGAGGCCTCGCAGCTCTACAAGATCCCGGTGCCGCTGATCCGGGCGGTGATCAAGGTCGAGAGCGACTACGACACCCGCGTGGTGTCGTCGATGGATTGCAAGGGCCTGATGCAGGTCCACCCCGCGGTCGAGATCGACATGGGCGCCCAGGGCGACATCTTCGATCCGCGGACGAACATCATGACCGGCACCCGGCTGCTGCGCTGGCTGGCCAACCACGTCGACGGTGACCTCGTGCTGACCATCGCCGGGTACCATGCGGGGCTCGGATCGCTGGCCAAGTTCGGTTATACCGTGCCGCCCTATGCCTATACCCGGCAGTACCTGAAGATGGTCCTCGAGCGCTATTACCAGTACAAGGCCGAGGAGCAGCGCGCGCGGGCCGCGGCGCCCTGAATGCTTCGCTTCGAGATCAGCGAGCACGACCGCGGCAGCCTGCCGGCGGTCGACCTGGCGGACGACGTCGTCGTGATCGGCTCGGCGCCGGGCGCGCGGATCCGGCTGCCGGCCGACGTGGCGCAGCCGGTCCACCTGCGGATCGAGGGCCAGGGCTGGACGCTCGTGGCCGACGCCAAGCTCGGCGGCATGGCGCGCACCGCCGGCGACAGCGGCTCGATCGGCCGCGGCGTGGTGCTCGAGCTCGGCCGGTATCGCGTCCGGATCGGGCCGTCGCCGATCGGGACCACGGCGACCCCGGTCCAGCGGACCGAGAGCCTCGCGCGCGAGCTGGTCCGCACCCTGCTTGGCGAGGGCGCGGCGCCGTCGCTCGAGATCGAGCGTGGGCCGCACGCCGGGGCCCGGCGCGCGCTGCCGCCGCCCGAGGCGACCGTGGTGATCGGCCGCGGCGACGAGGCGAGCTGGGTGATCCTCGACGAGGATCTGTCGCGCGGCCACGCCGAGATCCGGCGCGGCTGGGACGGCACGACGATCGCCGACCTCGGCTCGAAGAACGGCACGCGGGTCGACGGCGCCAAGATCGGCGCTGCGCCGGTGATGCTGACCGACGGGGCCGTGGTGGCGCTCGGCCACGTCGTGCTGCGGTTCCACGATCCGGCGGAGCGCCACCTGCGCGGCGAGTCGCTGTCGGGCGAAGCGCGCGACCCGGCGCTGCGGGCGGCGGCGGCCGAGCCGGCGGAGACCGCGAGCCCGTGGACGTTCATCGCCTACGCCGCGATCGCCGCGGTCGCGCTCGCCGCGCTGATCTGGTTCCTGGCGGGCTGAGTGCGGTCGTCGAGCTGGCTCGCGGTGTGGGTCCGCGCCGTGGTCGTGCCGGCGGGGCGGCGCGGCGCGGCGACCTGGGCCGGCTGCGCGCTGATCGGCGCGGTGATCTTCGGGCCGACGGCGATGCGCCCGGCGGAGCTGACCGGGCTGATGCGGCAGGACGCCGGCGCCGGCGCGCTGCTCGGCGGGGCGTGGCTGATGATCTTCCTGCCGACGGCGCGGATGATCGTGCGGCCGAGCGTCGGCTACCTCGATGCGCTGCCGGGGCCGCGCGCGGCGGCGCGGGGGATCGCGGCGCTCGCGCTGGTCGGCCTGCAGCTGCCGTGGCTGGCGCTGTGGCTGGTCGGCGAGGGCTGGGCCGGGCTCGGTGTGGTCGCGGCGACGGCGGTGATCGCGGCGGGGCTGGGCCGGGTCCAGCTGCCGCGCGGCCGGACGCGCGCGCCGGTGTGGACGTCGGGCGGCGGGGCGCTGTGGGCGGTGCATCGCCGGGCGCTGTGGCGGCGCGCCGGCGACGCGATCCTGCGCGGGGCCGGGCTGTCGGTGCTGGCCGGGGTCGCCGCGGGGATGCTCGTGCGCAATAACCAGCTCGCCGGGGCCGAGGCCGGGGTGCTCGGCGCGTCGGTGATCGTCGTGATGCTGGTGCCGGCGCAGCTCGGCGCCGGGCTGGCCGCGCTCGCGAGTCACCGCGAGTCGGCGTGGCTGGCGCAGGCCTCGGGGATCTCGCGCCCGGCGCGGATCGCGGCGCTGGCGGCGACGGTGGCGGGCGTGCACCTGGCGGCGACGGCGATCGCGGTGGCGGCGGCGCTCGCGATCGCCGGCGATGCCTGGCTGGCGGTGATTGCGGCCGGGGCGGGGCTCGGCACCGCGCTGGGCGAGGTCCGGGCGATGCTGGTCCACGAGGCGTCGCCGACCGCGGCGATCCGGCTCGTGCTCGGCGCGATCGTCGCGGCGGCCGCGGCGGTGCTGTGCCTGTCGCTGCTCGGCGCGGCCGGGGCGCTGGCGGTGATCGCGCTCGGCGCGGTGGCGGTGCTGCGCGAGGCGCCGGCGGAGCCCAGCCGATGACCGGATCTATGACCGGAGCACCGACCCTGATCGTCGACCGGGTGTCGGTCCGCCGCGGCGGCCGGGTGATCGTCGATGACGTGGCGTTCACCGTCGAGGCCGGCGAGCGGGTCGGCCTGGTCGGCCGCAACGGCTGCGGCAAGTCGAGCCTGATCCTGGCGATCGCCGGGGTGCTGGCGCCGCGCGCCGGCCGGATCTCGGTCGCCGGCGCGTCGATGTGGGGCGCGAGCCGCGAGCGGCTGCGGGCCCGGCGCGCGCTGGGCTACGTCCCCGAGGCCGCGGACCCGCCCGGGTTCCTGCGCGGCGAGGAGCTGTGGGCGATGGTCGCGGCCGCGCGCCGGACGCCGCCGCCCAGCCCGGCGCTGATCGACGCGCTCGGCCTCGACGAGCTCCGCGCGCTCGCGCTCGAGCGGATGTCGCTCGGCCAGCGCCGGCGCGCCTGCCTGGCCGCCGCGCTGCTCGGCCCGCCGGCGCTGCTCGTGCTCGACGAGCCGGACAACGGGCTCGACGCCCTGCGCCTGGCCGCGCTGGTCGGCCTGCTCGCGGCCCACGCCGCCGGCGGCGGCGCCTGCCTGATCGCGTCACACGACGGCGCGCTGCTCGACCAGCTCGGCGCGCGCCGCGTGTCGCTCGATGCCCGCGGTCAGTGACAGGTGAAGGTCGCGACCGACTGGCTGACCCGGCCGAGCGCGTCGGTGACCTGGACCTGGACCCACGCCGGCTGGCCGGCCGGCGCGCAGCTGCCGTGCGCGGTGGCGGCGCCGGCCGGCGGCAGCGCCGCGGCGTGGATCAGGCCCTGCCACTGATAGCTGAACGGCGCGACGCCGCCGGTGATCGCCGCGCTGCAGCGGACGCTCCCGCCGCTCGCCGTGCAGGACCCGGCGGCGCTGAACACCGCCGCCTGGACCGCGGCCGCCGCGTCGACCAGGCCGGCGCCGCACTCCGCGGTCGGGCACGCGATCGGCTGCGCCGTGCGGGTCAGGATCGCCTTGATCTGCGCCGGGCTCAGCGACGCGTTGCGCGACTTCATCAGCGCGGCCACGCCCGAGACGTGCGGCGTGGCCATCGACGTGCCGGCCCAGTAGCGATAGCAGGGCGCGCCGCTGGCCGTCGACCAGCTCGAGAACACGCCGGCGGTGCCCTCGCCGCGCGGCTCGCTCGGATCGGTGCAGCCGACCAGCGCGCCCCAGCCCGCGTCCCCGCCGCGATCGGCCCCGCCCGGCGCGGCGAGCGTGACGCCGGCGCCCGACGACGCGTAGGCCGCGCGGTGGCCGGCCGCGTCGGCCGCGGTCACGACGATCACGTTGCGGCAGCTCGCCCACATATAATGATCGGCGACATAGTCGCCGGTGTCGTCGCCGTTGGCGGCGGCCGCGACGACCGTGCTGCCGGCGGCGACCGCGTCGTCGACCGCCGCCTGGACCTCGGCGGGGCAGGTGATGTTGTAGTTGCCGAGGCTGATGTTGATGACGTCGGCCGGCTTCGGCGCCTGCACGGTGTGGCCCGCGCCGTCGTGGACCGACAGCCCGGCCGCGTAGCGGATCGAGTTGGCGAGCACGTGATAGGTGTGGTTGAGGTAGTCCTGGTAGCCGGGCGAGTTGACCGGGCTCGAGCCGCCGCTGTCGGCCGCGAGCACCGGCATCAGGCCGCAGCTCCAGCACAGGCCGGTGACGCCGGTCGTGTTGTTGCTCGCCGCGCCGATGATGCCGGCCACGTGGACGCCGTGGTGATAGGTGCCGAAGTCGCTCGGATCGGCGTCGCCGTTGTAGAAGTCGTAGCCGCCGGTCCACTTCGCGTTGAGGTCGGGGTGGGCGAGCTTGCCGCTGTCGATCACCGCGACGAGCACGCGGCTCGAGCCCGTGGTGTACGACCACGCGGCCGACGCGTGGATCGCGTTGAAGTTCCAGGTCTGATGGACGTAGTGTTCATCATTGGGAATCACGGTCGTGGCCTGTGATCCCGAGGCGTCGGCCGCGTGGCTGTCGGCGTCGGTCGCCGCCGCCAGCACGCAGCTCACGAGCGCGCTCGCCGCGGCGAGCCCCACCGCCATGCAAAGACATGATTCGAACAAGCTGATCCGGACCAGAGAATGATTCATATCCATCCAAATGAAGGAATGCGCCGAGCCCACCGCGGCAGCACACGCTGCCCGGCGGTCCGCGCGGGACACCAGGGAAACAGGGGTTGGTTGTCTGGAGCTGGCTAGAACAGCGACAGCTGCGTGCCGGGCCGGGCCGGCCGCGCGAACGTGGTCTCGGCCTCAGCCTCGTCGATCACTTCGTCGCGGTTGCGATGTCCGAGCCCGAGCCGCCGGATCGTCGCGTCGAAGATCGTCTGGATCGTCTGCGCGTACGGCCCCTCGCCGCGCTGGCGCGTGCCGAACTGCGCGTCGTAAAGCTTGTCGCCGCCGCGGGTCTCGCGGATCCGGTGCAGGATCTTGTCGGCGGCGAGCGGCATCGCCGCGCGCACCCGGCCCTCGAACACGTCCTTGACCGAGCCCGGCAGCCGCAGCAGCACCCAGCCCGCCCACCGCGCGCCGGCCGACGCCGCGCGCTCCAGCACCGTCACCATCTGGCTGTCGTTGATGCCCGGGATGACCGGCGCGCACATCACGCCGACCGGGATCCCGGCCTTGGCCAGGGTCTCGATCAGCTTGAACCGCCGGTCGGGCGACGGCGTCCACGGCTCGATCGCGCGCGACGTGGCGTTGTCGCTGAACGCCAGGCTGACGCTGATCCCGAACCGCGCCTGCTCGTGCAGCGCCCGAAACAGATCGAGGTCGCGCTCGACCAGCGCGCTCTTCGAGATCACGCTGACCGGGTTCTTGTATTCGAGGCAGACCTCGAGGCACTGCCGGGTCAGCTCGAGGTCGCGCTCGACCGGCTGGTATCAATCGGTCACGCCCGAGAACATCACCAGCTCGCCGCGCCAGCTCGGCTTCTCGAACGCCTCGCGCAGCAGCGCCGCCGCGTCGC
The DNA here is from genome assembly GCA_036404335.1 of Kofleriaceae bacterium. Taxonomy (GTDB): domain Bacteria; phylum Myxococcota_A; class Polyangia; order Haliangiales; family Haliangiaceae; genus JABFXX01. The sequence continues at coordinate 6,435 of DASWOO010000398.1, read as the reverse complement.
GCTTGACGACGATCTTGGTGTCGAAGTCGGTGCCGGCGCCGAGATCGAGGTACTCGTGCGACGGCCGGGCGTAGCAGTACGCGCACGCGTGCTGGCAGCCGCGGTACGGGTTGACGCTCCAGCGAAAGCCGATGTCCGGCGAGTCGTTGTGCGCGAGGATCGACCGCGAGCGATCCTCGATGATCGAGATGTTCGACGGCGGCGGCGCCTCGCCGTCGTCATAGGTCACGACCTGCGCGTGGAACCGGTTGTGCGGGTTCTCGGTGGGCCGCGACTTCACGGGCGCAATATAGAGATTCGATCGGTACCTGTACAGATTTTCAGGTCGAAACCGCGTCGATTGCTCGCGAAATAATCTCCTGTGATAACGGTGACATCGACGCCGAAGAGATCGCCGGGATCAGGTGATCTGTTCGGTGCAGGCGCGGCAGGACGATCCCGGCGTGATCGAGCGCGAAGCGCAGCGCGAGCTCGGCCAGATCGAGGCATTCGAGGTGCGCCGGGCGGCGCGCCTGGTCGGCCGCGGCGCGGGCAGCCTCGCACGAGGTCGCGGCGGGCGGCGGCTGCTTGACCAGCACCGACAGCCGGGCGGCGGCGACGGCGATCCGGGTGAGCGCGTCATCGTCGAGCTCGTTGCGGTCGTCGCGGGGCGGCAGGTGCATGCCCGGTCCCAGGCCGCCGGCGAGCGCGGCGCCGGCGAGCGGCTGGCGGGCGAGCACCGGCATCGCCGGCTCGCGGCGGCGGGCGAGGTCGATCAGCGCCTGCGCCCGGCGGTCGCACAGGTTGAACGGCACCGACAGCGCGGTCAGCCAGGGCTCGTCGAGCAGCGCGATCGCGACCGGCGGCGGCGCCGGGGTGACCTCGGGCTCGCGGTCGTCGGCGACGTCGAAGCCCAGGAGGCTCGTCGACGTCGGCCTGGGCGGCGGCCGCGGCGGCCCGGGCACCAGCCCGCCCTCGTCGATCCACGCGCCCCACGCCAGCGCCTTGCCCTCGCGCACCAGCCGCGCGCAGGTCCCGACCAGCTCCGGCCACGCCGTCGAGCCCCGCCAGCCGACGGCCAGCGGCAGCAGCACCAGCGGCAGCGCGTCGAGCCGGGTCGCGCGCAGGCTGGCCTCGACCCGCTCCTGGAGATATCCGGCCGGTAACCGTTCGGGCAGCGTGTCTCGCGCTGGCCGACCGGGCAGGGGCGCCAGCGGCGGCAGCCGGGTGACCACGACCGAGCGATCGCGCGCGCGCTGGTCGCGGACGGCGTCGCCGACCAGCCGCTCGCTGTCGGGGTGGGCGGCGACGTCGAACAGCGAAATCCCCAAGCCGATGGCCTCGTGCAGCGCGCGCTCGAGGTCGCGGGCGGGCACGCCGCGCGCCGCCGACGTCGAGAGGCTGATATCCCCGCTGCCGACGGCCGAGACGGTCGCAGTTCCGAGCTGATGGCTTCGCACCGGCCGATGGTAGTCGGATCGGCGCTGGTAGTCGGGCCGCCAGATGGGTTACGGTGGCCGGATGAAGCGATGGGGTCTTCTCGTGTCGATCATTGCGTGCGCTGCATGCGGAGATGATGAAAGCAGCCGCGGCCACCTGGCGGACGCGCCGCCCCTGGCCGACGGCGCGACGCCGATCGACGGCGCGGTCGGCGAGCTCCAGCCGGTGACCGTGGTCGTCAGCGTGCAGGGCCAGCCGCGCAAGGACGTCCAGGTCTACTTCCAGAACGCGGACTCGACGGTCGTGGCCGACGCGAAGACCGGCGACGATGGCCAGGCCCACGCGGTCATGCAGGCCGGCGGCTTCGCCACCGTGATCGAGCCGCCCGTCAGCCAGGAGGGCTCGGGCAACGACAACGGCCCGACCGAGATCGCGACGTTCGCCGGGGTCAAACCGGGCGACGTGCTGCGCGACGATATCCTGCCGGTCACCGCGGCGACCCAGGTCAGCGTCAACATCTCGGTGGCCAACGAAGGCCTGAACCACAACTACTACGCGTTCACGACCTGCCACGCGACCAGCTTCGAGGGCGGGATCTTCGTCGGCACCGGCACGGCGGTCGAGGCCCAGCCGCAGCTGATCGCCGGGCGCAAGCCGCTCGCGGTCGCCCGCGCGCCGGTGGAGGTCGACGACGTCCAGCTGACCAGCTGCGGCGGCACCGCTGATATCCTGGTCGTGGCCAAGGACAGCGACAACCAGCTCACTGGCTGGCAGTACAAGTCGGCCGTCGCGATCACCGCCGGCATGACGATCGCGTTCGACGGCCCCTACCAGGCGCCGGTCGACACCCAGTTCAACTACACCAAGCTGCCCGACTCGATCAGCGGGTTCGACGTCAGCCGCGAGCTGCACACCGCGCGCGGCACGCTGTACATCAGCGACCCGCAGAGCGCCGACGCGAGCGACGGCTCGGCGTCGACGACGATCGCGATGCCGGCGCCCGCGGGCGTGGCGATGGCGACCACGTCGGTCGAGCAGCCGACCACCGGCGCCGGCCGGTCGACGGTCGTCGACTGGGGCGCGGCGCTGCCGACGTACAACCTGGCGTACAGCGACGTCGCGCTGTCGCTGTTCACGACCGATCCGGTGCTCGATGTCGATGCCCACGCGATGACCTGGAGCGAGCAGGCCCGGAGCAGCGCCGACTTCGTGATCGCGCGCTACGGCGCCTCGCGGCCCGGCGCGAACGACACCACCATCAGCTGGCGCTGGCGGATCACGGCGCCGTACACCCCGGGCAAGGTCGTGTTCCCGGTGCTGCCGACCGCGGGGTTCGACTACAACCTCAAGGCGGACGACGGCTCGTTCATCGGCCGGCTGACCACCGCCAAGCTCCCGGGCGGCTACGACGTCGCCCGCGCCTCGGCGCTCGACACGTCGCAGAACCAGTACAACCAGCCGCCGGCGACCGTGATCGGCCCGGCGGGTCAGACGATCTACCAGGACTGGTACGCGCGGGTCCGGGCGGCGGTCGGAGCCCCGCGCCCGGCCCGGAACCGGCGCGCCGCGGCGCCGAAGCGTTTGTCTCCCGCGTCGCACTAGGGTTAGATCCCTCCGATGGAACGACTCGGGCCGGTCGGCAAGTCAGTGCCGCGCGTCGACGGCTTCGCCAAGGTCACCGGCCGCGCGCTCTACCTCGATGACCTCGACGCGCCCGGCGCGCTGCACGGCGTGACGGTGCGCTCGCAGGTCGCGCACGGCGTCCTCGAGGCGGTCGAGCTCGACCCGGCGTTCGACTGGACCGACATCACGGTCGTGACCTCGGCCGACATCTGGGGCAAGAACACGATCCTGCTGCTCGAGGAGGACCAGCCGGCGCTCGCGCCGATCGGCGGCAAGGTCATGCACAAGGACGAGGCGATCGCGCTGGTCGCGGCGCCGACCCGCGCGCGCGCGTTCGCCGCGGCGGCGGCGGTCCGGCCGAGGATCGCGCCGCTGCCGACGGTGTTCGACGTCGAGGCCGCGCTGACCGGCGAGGTGCTGCTGTACGGCACCGACAACGTGTTCAAGCAGTTCCTGATCCGCAAGGGCCACGCGTCCGACGCCGAGCTCGAGGCCGCGTTCGCCGGCGCCGCGCACGTCATCGAGGGCAGCTACGTGACCTCGCCGCAGGAGCAGATGTACATCGAGCCGCAGGCGATGATGGCCGAGTGGCGCGGCGCGCAGTGCTTCATCGTCGGCTCGATGCAGTGCCCGTACTACGTGCACAAGGCGATGAAGGTGTTCCTCGGCTGCGGCGCCGACGACGTGATCGTCAACCAGTCGGTCACCGGCGGCGGGTTCGGCGGCAAGGAAGAGTACCCGTCGATGCTCGCCGCCCACGTCGCGCTGCTCGCGAAGAAGGCCGGCCGCGCGGTCAAGATCGTCTACGACCGCGACGAGGACATCGCCGCGACCACCAAGCGCCACCCGTGCCGGACCCGGCACCGCCTCGCGATCGACGCGCGCGGCGAGATCGCGGCGATCGACGTCGACGTGGTGATGGACGGCGGCGCGTACCTGACCCTGTCGCCGGTCGTGCTGTCGCGCGGCGTGCTGCACGCCGGCGGGCCGTATCGCTGCGCGGTGACCCGCGTCCGCGGCCGCGTGGTCGCGACCAACCACCCGCCGCACGGCGCGTTCCGCGGGTTCGGCGCGCCGCAGACCACGTTCGCCTACGAGCGGCAGATGCAGAAGCTCGCGCGCCACCTCCACGAGGATCCGCTCGCGCTGCGCGACCGGCTGGCGCTGCGCCTGGGCGACACGACGTCGACCGGCCAGCTGCTCGAGTTCTCGGTCGGCACCGACGAGGTGCTGGCCGCGATCCGCACCAGCGCCGGCCCGCCGCCCGAGCGCCGCGGCGTCAACGCGCACGGCTCGCCGGTCCGGCGCGGCCGCGGCGTGTGCTTCTACTTCCACGGCGCGGGCTTCACCGGCTCGGGCGAGCAGCGGCTCGCCGGCCGCGCGGTGGTCGCCGCGGTCGACGGCCGGTTCGAGGTCCGCTCGAGCTCGACCGACATCGGCCAGGGCGCGATCACGATGTTCAGCCAGATCGCCGCGGCGGCGCTCGGCATCGAAGCCGCCGACGTCACCGTGGTCGACCCGTCGACCGCGCAGGTCCCCGATAGCGGGCCGACGGTGGCGAGCCGGACCTGCATGGTCGTCGGCCAGCTCGTCGAGCGCGCGGCCACCACGGTGCGGCACAAGCTCGAGGCCTGGGCGGCGGCGCGCGGCCTGACCGGCGACCTGCACGCGATCGCGCGCGCCCACGCCGAGACCACCAAGGCCGAGCTCGCCGAGATCATCAGCTACGAGCCGCCGCCCGGCATCCGCTGGGACGACGCGACCTACACCGGCTCGGCGTACCCGGTCTACGGCTGGGCCGCGTGCCTGGTCGACGTCGAGGTCGACCTCGACAGCTACGAGGTCAAGCTCGCGCGCTGCGTCGCCGCGATCGACGTCGGCAAGGCGATCAACCCGACGGTGGTCAAGGGCCAGATCGAGGGCGGGACGCTGCAGGCGCTCGGCTGGGCGGTGCTCGAGAATGTCGTCTACAAGGACGGCAAGGTCGCCAACGCCAGCATGACCAACTGCATCGTGCCGACGTTCGCCGACGCGCCCGACCTCGAGACCGTGATCGTCGAGGTCCCGTATCCGTTCGGGCCGAGCGGCGCCAAGGGCGTCGGCGAGATCCCGATGGACGGCCCGGCGGCCGCGGTCGCCAACGCGGTGGAGGACGCGCTGGGCTGCGCGTTCGATACCCTGCCGATCTCGCCCGAGGCCGTGGCCCGGGCGCGGCCGCACTGGAGCCACCCATGAAGATCGCGCTCGAGGTCAACGGTACGCAGCGCGAGGTCGAGGTCTCGCCGTGGAAGCGGCTGCTCGACGTGCTGCGCGAGGATCTGCGGCTGACCGGCACTAAGGAGGGCTGCGGCGAGGGCGAGTGCGGCGCGTGCAGCGTCGTGCTCGACGGCGAGCCCGTCAACTCGTGCCTGGTCGCGATCGGCCAGTGCGGCGCGCGCACGCTGACCACGGTCGAGGGCCTGGCCGACGGCGAGATCCTGCACGCGGTGCAGCAGGCGCTGATCGTCTGCGGCGGCGCGCAGTGCGGGATCTGCACGCCGGGCATCGCGGTGTGCGCGGCGCGGCTGGTCGACACCGGCGAGATCGACGGCGCCGACGACGCGACCGCGCGCGCCCGGGTCCGCGAGCTGCTCGCCGGCAACATCTGCCGGTGCACCGGCTATCAGCTGATCGTCGACGCGGTGATCACGGCGGCGCGCGAGGTCTCGGCGGCGCGGCCGCGGGCGGGCGGCGCGTGACCGGCCCGGCCTATCTTCGGCCGCGCGACCTCGCCGAGGCGCTCGCCGCCCGCGCCGCGCACCCCGACTGGATGGTGATCGCCGGCGGCACCGACCTGATGGTCAACGCCAACCACCGGCCGGTGCCGGCCGGCATGCTCGACCTGTGGCGCCTGGCCGCGCTCGGCGGCGTCCGGGAAGCGGACGATACGATCACGATCGGCGCCGGCTCGACCTGGCGCGAGGTCGAGCGCGACCCGGCGATCCGCGCGCGGCTCGCGCCGCTGGCCCTGGCGGCGCGCGAGATCGGCGCGCTGCAGATCCAGGCGCGCGGCACGCTCGGCGGCAACGTCGGCACGTCGTCGCCGGTCGGCGATAGCCTGCCGGTGCTGCTCGCGCTCGACGCCGAGCTCGAGGTCGCGTCGCTGCGCGGCCACCGCCGGGTCGCGTACCGCGACTGGTGCACCGGCTATCGCAAGACCCAGCTCGCCGCCGACGAGCTGATCGTCGCCGCCCACATCGCCGTGCCGGGCCGGCGCACGCGCCTGGCATGGCGCAAGATCGGCACGCGGCGCGCGCAGTCGATCTCCAAGGTCATGGGTGCCGCGGCGATCGAGCTCGACGGCGACGTGATCACCTTGGCCCGGGTCGCGCTCGGCGCGGTCGCCGACCGGCC
>DASWOO010000397.1:0-5468 GCA_036404335.1 Kofleriaceae bacterium | reverse complement strand
GCTGTACGACGCCCGGCCCTGGCTCACCGACCACGGGGTCTTCGACCACTGGTGGCGCGACGCCGGCTTCGTCGCCGCCTGCGGCGCGGCCGCGTTCGTCCTCGCGCGGCTCAGCTACCTCGTCCTCGAGGGCCCGCTCCTCGCGCTCAAGGATCGCTGGGCGCCGCGCCGGGCCTAGCGCTTCTTCGCGGGCCGCTGGGTGCGCAGCCCGTCGAGCACCAGCGCCAGGTGGCGCGCGGCCGCGCCGGCGTCGCCGGTCTGCTCCGCGATCCACGCCGCGGCGTTGGCGCTGATCACGACGTCGGCCGGGTCGACGTCGTCGCGGATCTCGCCGGCCTGCTGGGCGCGCACGACCAGCGCGGCGCCGGCCGCGGTCAGCGCCACGCACGCCGTGGACAGCCGCGAGCACGGCTCTCTGGGCGTGGTGGGGTAGTTGGCGGCGAGCGCCTGGGTCAGGCCGCGGAACGTCGCGGTCTGGCCGATCAGCGCCTCGAGCCAGCGGGTCAGGGCGAGCAGCGGCGACGGCGCGGCGAGCAGCTCCTCGGCGCGGGCGACGATCGCGGCGTTGCTGTCGTCGATGACCTGGGCGAGCAGGTCATCGCGCGTCGGGAAGTGGCGATACAGCGTGCCGATGCCGACCCCGGCGCGCCGCGCGATCTCCTCGAGCGAGGCGTCGGCGCCGTGCTCGGTGAACACCGCCTCGGCCGCCGCGAGCAGCAGGTCGCGGTTGCGCTTGGCGTCGGCGCGCAGCGGCTTGTCGGCCGGGGCGGCCTTGCGACGAGGCTGACTGATCGGGGAGGGCATGGGGGAAGCTCGAGCGTTTTCAACGACTCGCGCGAGTCAGCGGGAAGGATAGCGCGTTCATGCCCCGGATGCTGCTTGCCAACCGGAGGTAACCTCCGTATATGAACCGGAGGATGCCTCCAGTAAGCCTGTCACAGATCTCGCTGTTGTCGATCCTCGCGGCGTGCACCAGCGAGGCCGCGCCGCTCCAGCAGGCGCCGCCGCCGACCCCCGTCGGCGCGACGGCGGTGGTGCTGCGCGAGGTCAACCCGTGGGACGAGCTGACCGGCCGGATCGAGGCGACCTCCGCGGTGCAGATCCGGCCGCGGGTCGCCGGCTACGTCACCGCGGTGAAGTATCGCGAAGGCGCCGAGGTCGCGGCCGGCAGCGCGCTGTTCACCATCGACGCCCGGCCGTACCAGGCGGCGCTGGCGCGGGCCGGCGCCGAGCTGGCGCGGGCCCGGGCGCGGGTCGAGCTGGCGCGGATCGACGCCGGCCGCGCCGAGAAGCTCGTCGCCTCGAACGCGATCCCCCGGGCCGAGCGCGACAGCCTGGCGTCGGCGGTGGTCCAGGCCGAGGCCGAGGTCGCCGCCGCCGCCGCCGCGGTCGAGCTCGCGCGGCTCGACGTCGAGTTCACCACCGTGCGCGCGCCGTTCGCCGGCCGCGCCGGCCAGGCGCTGGCCAAGCTCGGCGACTACGTCGCGGCCGGCCCGGCCCCGACGGTGCTGACCACGCTGGTCACGCTCGACCCGATCGACGTGTACTTCACCGGCGACGAGCCGACGTTCCTGCGGTTCGCCGGCCGGGCGATCGGCGCGCCGGCGTTCGTCGGGCTGTCCGACGAGCCCGGGTTCCCGCGCGAGGCCAAGATCGACTTCGTCGACAACCGCCTCGACGAGGCGACCGGCACGATCCGGTTCCGCGCGGTGCTGCCCAACAAGGACCACCGGCTCACGCCCGGGCTGTATGCGCGGGTCCGGCTCAACGAGACCGCCGCGGTCCACGCCGCGCTGGTCGACGACAAGGCCGTGCTGACCGACCAGGATCGCAAGTACGTCTTCGTCGTCGGCGCCGGCGAGATCGTCGAGCGCCGCGACGTCAAGATCGGCCGGGTGATCGACGGCCTGCGCGTGATCAACGACGGCGTGCGCGCCGGCGATCGCGTGATCGTCAGCGGCGTGCAGAAGGTGTTCCCGGGGGCCCACGTCCAGATCACCGCGCCCCTCGCGCCCGCGGGGACCACGCTGTGAAGATCGCCCGGTTCTTCGTCGAGCGGCCGATCTTCGCCGCCGTCCTGTCGATCATCATCTTCGTCGCCGGCGCGATCGCGATCCCGCTCTTGCCGATCAGCGAGTACCCCGAGGTCGTGCCGCCGACCGTCCAGGTCCGCGCGATCTACCCCGGCGCCAACCCCAAGGTGCTGTCCGAGACCGTCGCCGCGCCGCTCGAGCAGACGATCACCGGCGTCGAGCACATGATGTACATGAAGTCGGTGGCGTCGAGCGACGGCACGATGCAGCTGACGGTGACGTTCCAGCCCGGCACCGACATCGACGCCGCGCAGGTCCAGGTCCAGAACCGGGTGCAGCAGGCCCTGCCGCGCTTGCCCGAGGAGGTCCGCCGCCAGGGCGTGGTCACCCAGAAGCAATCGCCGACGCTCAGCCTGCTCGTCCACCTGCTGTCGCCCGACGGCCGCTACGACTCGGTGTACCTGCGCAACTACGCGACGCTGCATGTCCGCGACGAGCTATCGCGGATCAACGGCGTCGGCGAGGCCCAGGTGTTCGGCGCCGGCGACTACGCGATGCGGATCTGGCTCGATCCGCAGAAGGTCGCGTCGCGCGGCCTGACCCCGGGCGACGTGGTGCGCGCGATCCAGGAGCAGAACGTGCAGGTCTCGGCCGGCCAGCTCGGCGCGCCGCCGACGCCGCACCCGACCGACATGCTGCTGTCGATCAACGCGCCCGGCCGGCTGGTCACCGAGGACGAGTTCGCCGGCATCGTGGTCCGCACCGGCGAGCACGGCGAGCTGACCCGGCTCGGCGACATCGCGCGGATCGAGCTCGGCGCGGCGACGTACTCGCTGCGCTCGCTGCTCGATAACAAGCAGGCCGTCGCGATCGGCGTGTTCCAGGCGCCGGGCGCCAACGTCGTGCAGCTGACCAACCAGATCCGCGCGAAGATGGCCGAGCTGGCGAAGGTGTTTCCCGCCGGCCTGACCTGGGACGTGGTCTACGACCCGACGGTGTTCGTCCAGGAGTCGATCCACTCGGTGGTCGAGACCTTGCTCGAGGCCGCGCTGCTGGTCGTGATCGTCGTGATCCTGTTCCTGCAGACCTGGCGCGCCTCGGTGATCCCGCTGCTGGCGGTGCCGGTGTCGATCGTCGGCACGTTCGCCGTGCTGCTCGGCCTGGGCTTCACGATCAACACGCTGACCCTGTTCGGTATGGTGCTGGCGATCGGCATCGTGGTCGACGACGCGATCGTCGTGGTCGAGAACGTCGAGCGCAGCATCGAGGCCGGGCTCGATCCCAAGGCCGCCGCGCACCAGGCGATGCGCGAGGTGTCGGGGCCGATCGTCGCGGTCGCGCTGGTGCTGTGCGCGGTGTTCGTGCCGATGACGTTCATGCAGGGCCTGACCGGGCAGTTCTTCCGCCAGTTCGCGGTCACGATCGCGATCTCGACGGTGATCTCGGCGATCAACTCGCTGACCCTGTCGCCGGCGCTCGCCGCGCGGCTGCTGCGCGGCCACGGCGCGCCGAAGGACCGGCTGACCCGCATCATCGACTTCGGGCTCGGCTGGTTCTTCCGCGGCTTCGATCGCGTGTTCCGCTGGGCGTCGCGCGGCTATGCCCGCGGGGTCGGCGTCGCGGTCCGCCGGCGCGCCGGCGCGTTCGCGGTCTACGCCGTGACGGTCGCGATGGCGGTCGTGATGTTCCAGCGCGTGCCCGGCGGGTTCGTGCCGACCCAGGACAAGATGTACCTGATCGGCCTGATCCGGCTGCCCGAGGGCGCGTCGCTCGATCGCACCGAGGCGGTCGCGCGGCGGATGGCGGACCTGGCGCTGGCCACGTCGGGCGTCGCCCACGCGATCACGTTCCCCGGGCTCAACGTCACCCACTTCACCAACACACCGAACACCGCGACGGTGTTCCTGCCGCTCGAGGAGCCGGCGCATCGCACGCGGTCCGCCGAGCAGATCACCGCCGAGCTCAACGGCAAGTTCGCGCAGATCCAGGAGGGCTTCGTGTTCGCGATCATGCCGCCGCCGATCCTGGGCCTGGGCACCGGCGCCGGGTTCTCGCTGTACGTCCAGGACCGGGCGGGCCGCGGCGACGGCGAGCTGGCGGGCGCGCTCGCCGGCATGCAGGGCGCGATCGCCAAGGTCGCCGGGATGTACCCGCCGTTCACGTCGTACCAGCCCAACGTGCCGCAGCTCCAGCTGTCGATCGATCGCACCAAGGCGAAGATGCAGGGCGTCGCGCTCAGCGAGCTGTTCGAGACCTTGCAGGTCTACCTCGGCTCGGCCTACGTCAACGACTTCAGCCGGTTCGGCCGGACCTACCAGGTGATCGCGCAGGCCGACGGCGCGTATCGCGATCACGTCGAGCAGATCGCTGAGCTGCGCACCCGCAACGGCGCCGGCGCGCTGGTCCCGGTCGGCAGCGTGGTCGACGTCGGCCACACCTACGGCCCCGATCCGGTCGTGCGCTACAACGGCTACCCGGCGGCCGACCTCGTCGGCCAGTCCGATCCGACCAAGCTGTCGTCGGCCCAGGCGATCGCGGCGATCACCGCGCTGTCGCCGAGCGCGTTGCCCGCCGGCTTCACCCTCGAGTGGACCGATCTCAGCTTCCAGCAGGTCAGCGAGGGCTGGGCGAACCTGATCGTGTTCCCGATCGCGATCCTGCTCGTGTTCCTGGTGCTCGCGGCGCTGTACGAGAGCTGGGTCCTGCCGCTCGCGATCCTGCTGATCGTCCCGCTGTGCCTGCTCGCCGCGCTGATCGGCGTCCACATCGTCGGCGGCGATCGCAACGTGTTCGTCCAGATCGGCCTGGTCGTGCTCATGGGCCTGGCGACCAAGAACGCGATCCTGATCGTCGAGTTCGCCCGCGAGCTCGAGCACCAGGGCCGCTCGACGATCGACGCCGCGATCGAGGCCTGCCGGCTGCGGCTCCGGCCGATCGTCATGACCTCGCTCGCCTTCATCGCCGGCGTCATGCCGCTGATGCTCTCGGTCGGCGCCGGCAGCGAGATCCGCCGCGCCATGGGCGTCACCGTGTTCGCCGGCATGATCGGCGTCACCGTGTTCGGCCTGTTCCTGACCCCGGTGTTCTACGTCGCGCTCCGCACCCTCACCGGCCGCAAGCGCCGGCCGAGCACCGGCAACCCGGTCGCCGTGGACCCGCTATAGCCGAGGCAGCGCCGCACGCTGTGCGCTGGCGAGGCGGTCGGTGGACGCTGGGTCGAGAGCGTGCGCTGGCGCGTGGCTCGCATGGTGGTCGGGGCGATGAACAGCATCAATCAGCAGCAGCCCGAGGAAAATCACAAGGACCTGAACGGCGCCGAGGCCGTCGCGAAGCTGCGGGAGCTCGTGAAGCAGGCCCAGACCTGCTTCTTCTGCACCGCGATCGCCGCCGGCAAGCCGATCCCGACCCGGCCGATGTCGGTCCAGCAGGTCGACG
>DASWOO010000396.1:0-2900 GCA_036404335.1 Kofleriaceae bacterium | reverse complement strand
ACGAACCCCGCCGGCACCCTGGGCAGCGCGCCGGCCGGGCGCTCGACCATCGTCGGGCCGTTATCGACCGACTCGGTCGCGTGCGGCGCCGGCAGATCGGCGACGGTTAGCTTGCGGCGCACACCGGGCGCGTCGCTGGTCCAGTCGCCCGTGGCGGCCTCGCCGGTGCGCGTGCCGCTCGTCACGGGCGCGGCCGGCTGCGCGGCCGGCTGCGTGGATGGTGGCGGAGTCGATAGCGGCGCGGCGGTCACGCCCGGCGGCGGAGCAGCTGGCTCGTGCTTGCAGCTCGTGCAAGCAACCAGCGCGATGATGGAGATCAGCGAGCGCATCCGCCGACCTTAGCGCTCGGTGTGAACCCGGGCGACACCGGCATCTCCACAGTTGTCCGGTGTGCGTTCACACCACCGCTGCGCCAACTGCCTGATATGCCTCGCGACGCGCGCGTGGCCCGTAGCTTGCTCTATCTCCCCTCATGCAGATCAAGACGAACCTCATGAAGTGGATCGCGAGCTCGGTGCTGGTGGCGACGGCGGCGGGCGTGCTCTCGGGATGCTACGTCGAGACTCGCCCGCGCCATCACTACTACCGCCCGGCCGTCGTCTATTACCGCTGAGCGTCGGACCGCTGCTCGCTGACGAGCTGATCGCGGATCCGGCCGAGCTGGTGGTCGAGCATGCGCGCCATCTTCTCGGCCGCCGCCTCCAGCGCGACGGTCAGGTCCGAGGCGTGGTGCGTCACGCCGATCGGCTTCTTGCCCTCGAACCGCACCTCGATGCTGCAGCGGAGATCATCGCCGCCGCGGCCCTGGCCGTTCTCGTCGGCGTAGTGCACCTCGACGGTGGTGATATGGGTCGCGAAGTTCGCGAGCACCGCCTCGATCGTCGAGGTCGTGAGCTCGGTGAGCTGCTGGCTGCCCTTCACCGTGTTGTCGTGTCGAACCTGGACTTGCATACCTTCACGGCCTGCGAACAACGTACCAGGCGCGCCTATACTGCGCGATATGTGGTTCATGCTCGTCGCCATCGGCCTGGCCGTGCTCACGGTCAGCGGGCTCTACGTGCGGCGGCGGCTGGGCGGCGCGCTCGCCGAGGTCGGCGTGTCGGCCCGCGCGGTCCGCGTGCTGCGCTGGGTGATCGGCTGGCTGCTGTGGGGCTATCCGGTGGTGCTGATCGCGACGATCTTCGTTGCCGTCCGGCTCGGCTCGCAGACCATGCCGCGGCTCGACGGGCGCTGGCCCGCGCTGCTGCTGGTCGTGCCGTTCATCTTCACCGTGCTCGTCGTCCTGCAGTCGGTCCTGTGGATCGCGGCGATCGACCTGATCTACCTGGCCGTGCGCGCGCGCCCGCGCGCCGTGCGATGGCGCAGCCTTGCCGTGCTCGCCGTGATCGGCGGGTTCGCGCTGTACACCCCGATCCGCGTGCTCGCCGAGCGCGGCGTCGTGCGCCTGCGTCACTTCGCGGTCGGCAAGCCGGGCGGCCATCCGCTGCGCATCGCGTTCCTCGCCGACGTCCAGGGCGACGTGTTCACCGATGGCGACCGCGCGCGCGAGCTCTACGCCCAGGTCAACGCCGAGCACCCCGACCTCGTGCTGTCCGGCGGCGACTGGATCAACACCGGCCCCGACTACATCGAGATCGCCGCCGCCGCCGCCGGCACGCTGCAGAGCCGGCTCGGCACGTTCTCGGTGCGCGGCGACCACGAGCACTTCGCCTACCGCGATCGCGAGCGCAGCGTCGACGAGGTCACCCGCGCGATGCACGACCACCACGTCGAGATGCTCGACGACGAGCTGCGCTGGTTCGATCACGCCGGCCGCAAGATCGGCGTCCTGTTCCTCAACTACAACTACGTCGTCCGCACCGACCGCGCGCGGATCGACGCGCTCGTCGCCCAGCTCGCCCGCGCCGACTACGCGATCGTCGTCACCCACCAGTTCGACACCAAGCTCGCCGCCGCGCTCGAGGGCAAGGTCGACCTCATCCTTGCCGGCCACACCCACGGCGGCCAGGTCAACCCGGTCGTCGGCGTCACCCACGTCAAGCTCGCCCGGCTCGAGACCCCGTACATCGACGGCCGCTACGCGCTCGGCCCGCGCACCACCGCGATCGTGACGTCCGGCATCGGCTATTCGATCGTGCCGATCCGCTACGCGGCGCCCGGCTCGATCGAGATCATCGATCTGACGCCCTGAGGATCTGCGACATGGGCGCGCGCCCGCGATCCGGGCGCACGGCATTGCCGCGCGCCAAGCGAGCCAAGATCACTGAAAGATCACGGCGCTCGCCGGTGATCGGCTTCGTGCCGGGGAGCTACCGCGATGTCCGATCCGATCGCAGTGGTCAGTCGTAACCTGTCGTTACAGCCAGTTACGCGAGCACGCCAGTCGCCACTGGCACTCTAGGTGCACTCACCGCGACGCATGAAGCTCTTTTCCCTATCCTCTGCGGCGTGCGCTCTGCTCTGTCCTCTGCTGGCGGTCGCCGAACCCCCCGCCAAGCCCGACGCCGACATGAAGGCCGTGCTCGACACGCTCGGCACCCTCGGCGGAAAGCCGATCGAGACCCTGACCCCGGACGAGGCGCGCAAGCAGCCGACCCCGACCGACGCGGTCAAGAAGCTGATCGAGACGAAGACCAAGAAGCCCGCGGCGCCCGAGCCGGTCGCCAAGGTCCAGGACGTGACCTATCCCGGCGCGGCCGGCGACAAGCTCGCCGCACGGGTCTACATCCCCAAGGGCAAGGGCCCGATGCCGGTGATCGTGTACTTCCACGGCGGCGGCTGGGTGATCGCCAACATCGACGTCTACGACGCGGCGCCGCGCTCGCTCGCCAACCAGACCGGCGCGATCGTGGTCTCGGCCGACTACCGGATGGCGCCGGAGCACAAGTTCCCGGCCGCGC
>DASWOO010000395.1:0-4255 GCA_036404335.1 Kofleriaceae bacterium | reverse complement strand
CGAGCGGCTTCTCGACCAGCACGTGCTTGCCGGCCTCGAGCGCGGCCTTGGCGAGCGGGTAATGCGTGAAGATCGGCGTCGCGATCGCGACCGCGTCGACCTCGGGGTCGGCGATGACCTGCGCGGCGTCGGCCACGATCGGGATGTGCGGCACCGCGCTGGCGGCGGCGCGCTGGCGATCGGGCGATGGCTCGGCGATCACCACGACCTTGGTCCGCGGCCCGGCCGCGAAGTTGCGCACCAGGTTGGGGCCCCAGTAGCCATAGCCGATCACGCCGATGCGAAGAGGTGCCGCGGTCACGTTCGTCGACGGTCACACGCCACCCACGCCGGGGTCAAGCCCGGGTCACGCGCGGGTCAGGGCCCGGTCACGGCCGGGGTCACGGCCGGGGTCACGGCCGGGGCACGGCCGGGTCACGGCCGGGTCACGGATGGATCAGCGCGAGCTCGAGATCGCCGACCGCGACCCCGACCGGGCCGGGCGGCGCGGCGGCCGTCAGCGGCGAGGTCGCGAGCGGCGCGGGCGCCGACTCGATCGTCAGCTCGTTGGTGTGCAGCGCCAGGTCCGGCAGCTCGAACCGCACGGCGGTCCAGCCGTCGAGCTCGACCTCGGCGACGACCGCGCCGTTCCAGCGCACCGTCGCGTGGCGCGCGCCGCCCGGGGCGAGCCACAGCGTCAGCGCCTGGCCGTAGGGCAGGAGGTTGGGCACCAGCGCGGTCGCCGCCGGCGCGGTCGTCCAGCGCAGGTTGCGCGCGCCCGGGACCGGCCGCGAGAACCCGGAGACCAGATACGGCTCGAGGCCGCCGCTCGACAGGCGCCACGCGCCGCGCTGCGCCCACAGCGAGTCGTCGAGCAGGCTGTCGAGCGCGGGGACCAGCGGGTAGTTGCCGACCACGTGATCCCAGCGATCGATCGGCACGCCGTGGCGCAGCGCGAACCACGCGCTCGCCGGCAGCTCGAACGGATCGCCGATCGCAGCGTAGATCGCGCGGAACGGCGCGCGCAGCCACGCCGGCACCCGGTCGATCGCCGGGCTCAGCGCGTCGGGCGCCGCCTGGCCGCCGCGCAGCTCGCGGACCCGCATCAGGTTCCACGCCACGAACGGCGCGAGGATCGCGATCGCGATCGCGTGGCGCGCCCCGCGCGGCAACCGCCGCGTGACGCTCGCCGCGCGCCACAGCAGGGCGGCCAGACCGACGACCAGCGGCAGCGACACGTTGCACAGCCGGCGCTGGCCGAACGCCGCGCCGCCCCACCAGTCGAGGATCGTGCTGTTCAGGTAGACCTGGATCGCGACCGCCGCGAGCAGGCCCGCGGCGACCAGCCAGGCCCGGCGCGGCAGGGCGAGCAGGCCGAGCACGCCCAGGGACGCGAGCGGCGTCGACGACAGCCAGCCGTTGCGCGGCGCGAACAACAGCTCGCCGATCATCGGCGCCTCGAGCCGGGTGTAGCGCGCGCCCTGCGGCAGCTCGCCGACCTTGCCGAACACGATGTGCCACTCGGCGAGCTGCGGGAGGAACACGACCACGCTGACGAGCAGGGTCGCGGCGCCGAACAGCCACCAGCGCCAGGCGCCGCGGCGGTCGCGGACCGTCGCGGCCACGACCTCGAGCGCGACGACCACGCCCATCGCCAGCTCCTGGACGCGGATCAGGGTCGCCAGGCCGAGCAGCGCGCCGAGCGCGAGCCAGCGCCGGCGATCGCGCCGCCCGACGGTCGCGGCCCAGTACGCGAGGAACCCGGCGCACGCCATCGCGTCCAGCGCGTGCGCGTAGCTCGGCATGTACGTCGCGTAGTAGGTGAGCGACGTGCCGAGCAGGATCGCGACCGCGGCGTAGGCCGGCGCCCAGCACCCGCCGATCAGCCGCCGCGCCAGCCACGCGCCGAGCAGCGCGGCGCCGCAGCCGCACAGCGCGCTCGACAGGAACACGAAGCGCTGGTGCCACAGCGTGTAGCCGTGGAGCGCGATGCCGGCGCCGGCGAGGTTGGCGATCACCGCGCCGGCCTGGGCGATCCAGATCAGCGGCGTCCAGACCAGCGCCGGGCCGATCGGGTGCGCGATCGCCTTGCGCCCGGTCGCGGTCACGCGCTGGTGCCACGGGTCGCCGAACCGCGCCAGGTCGTTGTCGAACCGCCAGTCGAGGTCGAGCGCGGTCGAGCGCGCCATCAGGTACATCATGTGGCCGTCGCCGCGCGCCAGCACCGGGCGATACACGCCGTCGCCGCGCGGCGCGTCGGGCTGCTTGCCCATGTCCTGGTTGCAGCAGTACATGCCGATGATCAGCGCGCACGCCGCGAGCATCGCCAGGCGCGGGCCGCCCGGCACCCCCAGCCGGCGCGCCCAGGTCATCGCCGATCCCCGACCACGTCGATGACGTCGGGCGCGTCGGGCGCCGGCGGCTCCCGGCGCAGCGCGAGCGCGAGCGCGACCCGGCCGACGTCGAGCGCGGCGCGCAGCACGACGTCGCGCCGCGCGCCGGTCGCCTTGCCCGCGCCGCGGCGGTGGAACTCGACCGGGACCTCGACGACGTGCGCGCCGTCCCGGGCCGCGCGGATCACCCGCTCGCCCTCGGCGAACACGCCGCGCGCGACCACGCCGCGATCGAGCAGCGCGCGGCGCGCGAGCTTGATCGAGCCCGGATCGCCGCCCGGCGCGCCGAGCCCGCGCACGATGCGCTCGTAGCTCCACGAGATCAGCCGGCGATACGGCGTGTAGACCTCGCGCTTGTTGGACCGCACGCCGATCACGAAGTCGGCGCCGCGCTCGGCGGCCTCCGCCATCGGCCCCAGCGCGGCCATCGGCCACTGGCGATCGGCGCTGTTGAGGAACACCCAGTCATGACGCGCCCGGCCGTACAGCGCGCGGATCGACGCCTCGATCCCGCGGTTGACGTCGCGGTGGACCACGACGACCCGTGGATCTCGCACCGCCGCCGCGATCGTCCGGGTGGCATCGCGCGAGGCGTCGTCGCACACGATGACCTCGAGCGCGCGCGCGTGGGCCTCGCCGGCCGCCAGCGCGTCGTGGATCGTCGCCGCGATCGACGCCGCCTCGTTGTAGGCGGGGATCACGATCGACAGTGACGGCAGCACCTCCACGACGATGCACCACAAGCGCGGGTTCGCGCTATGCTTGGCGGCATGCGGAGCATGTTGATCGCAGCGGTCGCCGCGCTGGTGGGTTGTGCGCAGCCGGACGTCGTGGAGACCGGCCCACGGCTGGTGACCCTCGGTGACGACGCGCTCGGCGCGGCGCGCGATGTCACGGCCCGGAGCGGCCGGCCCTATCACGCGCTCGAGCGCGACGGCGACGTGTCGCTGATCCAGCTCGACGCCCGCGACCTCGGCGCGCTCACCGGCGCGATCCACGAGCGCACCGGCCGGTGCGGCGGGTTCGAGCTGCACGACTCGCTGCTCGACGGCGAGCTGGCGATGCACGGCGCGCACGTCGCGGCGCGCCCGAGCCTCGACTACTCGATCGATCACCCGGCGGAGGTCGCCGCGGTCCTGCCCCAGCTCGACGCCGAGCGGATCCGCGCGACGATCGCCGAGCTGTCGGCGATGAAGAGCCGGTACTACCGGTCGGAGTCGGGCGCGGCCGCGTCGACCTGGCTGCGCGACCGGTGGAAGAGCTTCACGACGCGCAAGCGGATCACCGTCGAGCTGGTCGAGACCGGCTACCCGCAGAAGTCGGTCGTCATGACGATCCCGGGCACGACGCGCGCCAGCGAGGTGATCGTGATCGGCGCCAACCTCGATTCGATCGCGATCACCGGCGACCCGCGCAACGCGCCCGGCGCCGACGACGACGCGTCGGGCATCGCGACGTTGACCGAGGTCGCGCGCGTGCTGCTTGCCGGCGACTACCGGCCGGCGCGCACGATCCAGCTGATGGCGTACGCCGCCGAGGAGGTCGGCCTGCGCGGCTCGCTGCAGATCGCGCGCGACTACCAGAAGCGCAAGATCAACGTCGTCGGCGCGCTGCAGCTAGACATGACCAACTACCAGGGCTCCGACAAGGACATCTGGCTGATCGACGACTTCACCAGCGCCGCGCAGAACACGTTACTCGCCCAGCTGATCGAGACCTACGTCGGCGCGAGCTACGGCCATGACAAGTGCGGCTACGCCTGCTCGGATCACGCGGCGTGGCACCGGATCGGCGTGCCGGCGTCGATGCCGTTCGAGGCCCGGTTCAAGGACGCCAACCAGAACATCCACAGCCAGCGCGACACGCTCGAGACCAGCCACGGC
>DASWOO010000394.1:0-6768 GCA_036404335.1 Kofleriaceae bacterium | reverse complement strand
GCGTCGGCGCTGCTGCTGTCGTTCATCCACGAGCACTCGCCAGAGACCCAGGCCGAGGTGACCGAGCTGCTGGAGATCCTGCCGCCCTAGCTCACGCTGCTCGCCGGCGGCCGGGCCGCGCGCCACTACGTAGGTCACGTGCGCCGGGTCCGGCAGGTCACGCTCGATGACGTCGGCCGCGTGCTCGACGAGCTGGCCGACGATCGTTAGTCAGTTACACAGCGGGTTCAGCCACAGGTTCGGGCCGGTGCCGCCCGACTCGACCCAGACCAGCGCGGGCTGGCCGTCGCGGACCACGACGTCCCAGCCGGCCGACTTGCCGCCGGTGTTGGTCACGCCGATCGGCGTGATCTCGCCGGTCATCTTGACCCGCGCGGCTGCCAGCTTGGCGCCGTCGTCCTTCCAGACCACGAGGAAGTCGTCGGTGCCGGCGGCGACGATCGGCATCGTGCCGTCCGAGGCGACCAGCTGCGGCGGCGCGAGCTCGTTCAGCCTGCCGTCGCGCAGGCTGACCCAGACCTGGTCCATGCCGCCGTTGACCTTCTGGAACCACGCGAACAGGTAGCGGTCGGCGACGGGCGCGTAGGCCGCGCGCGGGAACTCGGCTCCGTTGACCGGGTCGCTGCTGACCTTGGTGACCGCGGTGATCGGCACCAGCTTGTCGTCGAGCAGCTGGGCGCGGGCCTCGGCGTCGTCCTTGCCGGACGCGACCCAGGTCGCCAAAAAGTGATCGCCGGCGGCGACCAGCGTCGCGGTCTGCGGGCTGGTCGAGCCCGCGACCAGGAGGACCGGCGCGCCGAGGAACGCGCCCGTGCCGTCGACGAGCTGGCCCTGGATGTTCCGGTTCGTCCGGTCCTGACCGGCGAGCGCGATCGCGCCCGACGACGTGCGCGCGAGCATGGCGGCGCCGGCGATCCAGGTGTCGTGCTTGGCCTGGGCGCCGCGCGGCTGCAGGGTGCGATCGAGCGGGACCAGCACGGTGCCCGTGGTGTCGGGCCGGCCGTACGGCACCTCGACGAGCGCGCCCTCGGGCAGGCCGACGCCGGCGACCGAGCCGGTGGCGCCGGTGGCGATCGCGACCTGGCCGGTGGTCTGAGCCAGCGACCGGTCGGCCGAGAAGTCGAAGGCCGCGCCGCTGACCCCGCCGCCGCTGTCGACCGCGAGCACGAAGTAACCGTCGTCGGTCGGCGTCGCGCCGAGCGAGCTCGTCGTCGGCCCGGTCGGGAACCGCGCGCCGTCGCAGGCCAGCGCCGGCGGCTGGGCCGCGTCGAGCGGGGCCGTGGCGTCGGGTGCGGCGAGCTCGTCGAACCCGCTGCGGCCGCACGCGACCGCCAGCGGGAGAACCAGGATCAGGAGCGGCTTCACCACCCGATCATCCTAGCAGAATGCCTAAGATATCCGCCGATGGCATACCGCCGTGCAGCGCGAGTCACGAGATGGTAGGTGGATCTAAGTAATGTCCGTACAGGCGTTGATCGAGGCGCGCGTGGTCTCGCCGTTCGGCCCGCTGCGGCTGTTCGCCGACGACACGCACCTGGTCGGCCTGTACTTCGAGGGCCGGCCGGCGCCCGCCGGCGTGCGAGGTAGATCACGCGTACTCGATCACGCGGCCGCGGAGCTTGCGGCATACTTCGCGGGCGAGCGCTGCGCGTTCGGCGTGCCGATCAAGCTGGGCGGCACCGCGTTCCAGCGCGAGGTCTGGGCGGCGCTGGGTGCGATCCCGTACGGCGAGACCCGGAGCTACGGCGAGCTCGCGCGGCCGGCGGCGAGCCGCGCGGTCGGCGCCGCGAATGGCCAGAACCCGATCTCGATCCTGGTGCCGTGCCACCGGCTCGTCGGCGGCACCGGCGCGCTGACCGGTTATGCCGGCGGGCTGGCGATGAAGCGATGGCTGCTCGATTTTGAGCGCGCGCCGTAGGTGCTAGGGTGCGGGCGTGCCTGACTGGTACTTGCTAGGCGGCCTCGCCGCGGGCGCGGCGTACCTCGCCAGCCGGTCGCCGCTGCGCCGCCGCCAGCAGCAGAGCGCGGCCAACGCCGCCGGGCTCGCGCCGGTCGCCGACCTGAGCCACCTGCCGTCGAGCTTGCAGCGCAGCGCGCTGTGGGCGATGGCCGAGGGCGGGTTCGAATCGCGCGTGGTGCACGGCGTGCTGCCGCGCGGCGCGAGCGACATCGACGTCACCGCGTTCGACCTCGAGACGTTGCGCGAGCGGCGCGGCGAGTGGGCGTACCTGCCGGTCGTGCCGCCGTTCCGGATCGGCGGCACGGTCAGCATCGTGGTCTGCGAGGTGTCGCGCGCGTTCCCGCACGTGCTGTTCAAGCGCGCCGGGCGCGGCGATCAGCTCGAGGGCGACGACGCCGTGGCCCGCGCGACATCGATCGCCAAGCTCGCGCGCGGCGGCCTGGGCCTGGCGAGCTCGTACCCCTCGGAGCTGCCGCGCGCGCTGCCGACCGCGCCGCTCGCGATCGAGCTGCCGGCGCAGTGGCGCGCCTACGGCGATCGCACGACCGCGCAGGCCTTGCTCGCCGGCGGCGTCGGCGCGGTGCTCGAGCGCGCCGGGCGGCGCGACCTGGTCGTCGAGGTGATCGATCAGCTCGTGATCGTGTATCCGGCGGCGCGCGACGTGATCGGTGCCGATGCGTTCGGCGATCTGACGACCACGGCGCTCGCGATCACCGACGGGATCCTGGCCGGCTCGCGCAAGGCATCGCCGCGCGGCATCGAAGCGGCCGAGCCGTAGGAATCCAGCTCAGCCCGATCGGTCAGGCTCGACGGTAACAACCTACATCGGGATCTATCGTACGCGGCCTCACGCCGAGATATCTGTGACGCGATCGTGTCCCGCTCGCACGCGCGAGCCGATATGCTGATGATTGGTGGCGCGGAATCTGACCCGCATTGGCCGTTACGACCTGATCGCGCCGCTCGCGACAGGTGGGATGGGCCGTATTTACCTGGCGCGAACGTCGGGCCTGGGCGGCTTCGTCCGCAAGCTCGTGGTCAAGACCCTGGAGGTCCCGACCACGTCGGATGACGACCCGGCGATCGCGATGTTCCTCGACGAGGCCCGGCTGATGGGCCTGCTCCATCACCAGCACATCGCGAGCGTGTTCGAGATCGGCCGCGCCGATGACGGCCAGCACTACATGGTGCTCGAGTACATCGATGGCTACAGCGCGCACGAGGTCTGGGAGCGCGCGATCCAGCTCGGCGTCCAGCTGCCGCTCGACTTCTCGCTGTCGGTCGTGTCCGCGGCGGCCAACGGCCTGCACTACGCGCACACCCGCACCGACGACTCGGGCAAGCCGCTCGGCATCGTCCACCGCGACGTCTCGCCGTCGAACGTCATGGTCGGCCACGACGGCGCGGTCAAGCTGATCGATTTCGGCATCGCGATGGCGACGAGCCGCGCGCAGAAGACCCAGGCCGGGTTCGTCAAGGGCAAGGTCGGCTACCTGACGCCCGAGCAGGTCGCGGGCCGCGACGTCGACGCGCGGACCGACGTGTTCGAGCTCGGCGTGCTGCTCTACGAGCTGACCACGCAGCACCGCGCGTTCCGCGATCAGTCGGACTTCGAGACGATGCAGCGGATCAAGCTGGGCAAGCTGCCGCGGCCGACCGAGGTGGTCAGCGATTATCCGCCCGAGCTCGAGGCGATCGTGCTGCGCGCGCTGCAGGTCGATCCGCGGCGGCGCTACGCCGACGCCGACGGGATGCGCCGCGCGGTCGAGGCGCTCGGCCACCGGATGCGGCTGGTGCTGGGCGACGCGGCGGTGATGGAGGTGATGAGCCAGCTGTTCGAGCCCGGGTTCGAGCGGCCGGCGTCGCTCGACGACGATCCGGCGAACGACTGGGTCCAGTCCGACCACGACATGACGGTGCGGCGCGATCCCAAGGAGCTGCTCGAGCAGATGCGCGTGGCCGAGGCCGCCCGCACGCCGACCAAGGACAAGCTGCCGTCGCTGCACGCGCCCGAGCGCCCGGTGCGCAAGCTGCGCGCCGCGACCGAGTCGGCCGACGCGGTGATCAGCGAGGACACCGACGCGTCGGGCTCGGCGTCGATGACCGCGATCGCGCTGCACGCGGTCGACCTGCCGGAGTATCGCGCCCAGGCCGCCGCCGCGCTGCTCGCCGCCGGCGCCAAGGCCCAGGCCGGGGCCAAGGCCCAGGCGCTGGTCGACGAGGCCGACAAGACCGCGGATCGCTCGGTCGAGATCGCGATCGACACGCCGCCGCCCATGCCGGTGGTGCCGGCGGTGCCAGCCGCTCCGGTCGTCCCGCCACCGCGCCGCTCGGCCGCGGTCGCCACGCCCCCGCCGGCCGAGCCGCACGTCCGGTTCGCGGACAGGCCGGCCGCCGCGGCCGCGTTCGGCGCCAACGTGCTCGGCCCGCGCCCCAAGAAGCTGCCGCTGCGGATGATCGCGCTCGGCGCCGGCCTGGTCGTGATCGCCGGCGGCGCGTACCTCGCGACCCGCGGCGCGTCGTCGACCGGGTCGGCCGATCACCCGCCGGTGCCCGCGGCGGCCCGCGCGGCCGCGCCACCGCCGCTGCCGGCGACCAAGCCACCGGCGCCGCCCGCCGCGCCGAGCAAGGTCCACCTCAAGGTCGTCAGCCACCCGGCCGACGCGACGATCACGCTCGACGGCAAGAAGCTGGGCAAGACGCCGTTCGACGACACCATCGACGCCGATCCCGGCAAGCACAACCTCAAGGTCCGCCGCCACGGCTACCTCGTGCGCTCGACCGACATCACGCTCGACGCCGACGTCACGCAGGACTTCACCCTGACCCCGCAGCGCTGAGCCGCCCGCCGTGGATGCCCTCCACACCGTGATCATCGGCGGCGGCGTGGTCGGCCTGGCGTGCGCCGCGGTCCTCGCGCGCCGCGGCCAGCCGGTCGTCGTGCTCGAGCGCAATCGCCAGCTCGGCCAGGAGACCTCGTCGCGCAACAGCGGGGTGATCCACGCCGGCCTGTACTACCCGACCGACAGCCTCAAGGCCCGGCTGTGCTTGCGCGGCCGCGACGCGATCTACCTGCGCGGGGCGCGCGACGGCGTGCCGCATCGCCAGACCGGCAAGCTGGTCGTCGCGAGCGACGCGGCGGAGCTGCCGCGGCTCGAGGCGATCCATCGCCAGGCCCGGGCCAACGGCGCGCGCGAGGTCGAGCTGGTCGACGGCGCCGAGGTGCGCCGCCGGGTCTCGGCGGTCCGCGCCGTCGCCGGGCTGTGGTCGCCGCGCACCGGCATCGTCGACGCCCACGCGCTGATCGCCAGCTATCGCCGCGAGGCTGAACGCCTGGGCGCGGTGATCGCCGTGGATCACGCCGTCACCGGCCTGGCGCCGGAGCCCGCCGGCTGGCAGCTCACCGTGCGCTCGGGAGGTGGATCGACGGCGCTCGCGTGCCGCTGGCTGATCAACGCCGCCGGCCTCGCCGCGTCGGAGATCGCCGCGCTCGCCGGCGTCGATGTGGACGCGCGCGGGCTTCGCCAGCAGCCGTGCAAGGGCGACTACTTCGTGCTGCCGGCGCGCTATCGCGACGCGTTCCCGCACCTGGTCTACCCGCTGCCGTTCCACGCCGGCCTCGGCGTCCACATCACCTTCGATCTCGCCGGCCGGGTCATCGCCGGCCCCGACGCCGAGTACCTGCGCGACCTGCGCTACGACGTCGATCCGGCCAAGGCCCCGAGCTTCGGCGCGGCCCTGCGCCACTATCTGCCCGACATCACCGACGCCGAGCTCACTCCCGGCTATGCGGGGATCCGACCCAAGCTGCAGGGCCCGAGCGATCCGTTTCGCGACTTTCACATCGCCGAGGACGCGCCGCGGCTGATCAACCTGATCGGCATCGACTCGCCCGGGCTCACCGCCAGCGAGCCGATCGCCGAGCACGTCGCCGCGCTGATAGATCGGGGCGGCGGGCCGTGCGTGTAAGCTGACATGGTGCGCCGGCTCGGGCTCGTTGTTGCGCTGGCGTGCGTGCCGCGCCTGGCGCACGCGATCGGCGACGGCAAGCCGATGGGCATGTACCTCGGCACCGCGGGCGCGGCGGGCGCGCGGCTGGCGATGGTCGACAGCCGGATCGAGGTCACCGTGCGCGGGCCGATCGTCGAGACCGTGGTGACCCAGCGGTTCCGCAACCCGGGCGACCGGGCGACCGAGGCGACGTACATCTTCCCGCTGCCCGCGGACGCCGCGGTGTCGGGGATGGCGATGATGATCGGCGCGCGGACGATCCACGCCGCGATCGAGCCGCGCGACGCGGCCGAGCGCCGCTACGAGGCCGCGATCGCCGCGGGCGCGCCCGCCGCGCTCGTCGATCAGGAGCGGCCCGACGTGTTCACGCAGACGGTGTCGGCGATCCCGGCGCACGGCACGGTCGAGGTCACGCTGCGCTACGACAGCGTCGCGCGCTACGCCGGCGGGCGCTGGGAGCTCGCGCTGCCGATGGTGGTCGCGCCGCGGTTCGTGCCCGGCACGGCGAGCGGGCAGGCGACCACGGGCAGCGGCCGCGCGCCGGACACCGACCGCGCGCCGGATGCGTCGCGGGTCACGCCGGCGGCGGCGCCGGGCGCGGGCGGGCCGACGGCGATCGCGATCCACTTCGTCGACGAGCCAGGCGAGCTGACCAGCCCGAGCCACGCGCTGACCGGGACCCGGCGCGACGCGCGCCTGACCGATCCGCGCTCGGATCACGACGCGATCGTGCGGTGGACCGCGCCGGTGCCGTCGGCCGGCTGGGTCGAGCGCGACGGTGAAGCGGGCTACGCGGC
>DASWOO010000393.1:0-9486 GCA_036404335.1 Kofleriaceae bacterium | reverse complement strand
CTGGTTCGCCTTCGCCTACAACCTCGCCGGCGTCCCCATCGCCGCCGGCCTGCTCTACCCCGTCACCGGCTGGCTGCTCAGCCCGATGCTCGCCAGCGCCGCGATGAGCCTCAGCTCCGTCTCCGTCATCGCCAACGCGCTTCGCCTCCGCCGCCTGGCGTTATAGGCACCGTCGCGTGGTGAGCACGTGATCGAGCGCCGCGGCGTGGGCCGGGCTGAGCTGGGTGGTCATCGGGATCAGCCGCGAGCGCAGCACGTCGTAGTTGGACCGCGTCATCGTGTCGACCGCGAACAGCGCGTCTCGCGCGAGGTCGAGCGGGGTCGACTTCGACGTCACCATCTTCAGATCATGCGGATCGATCGGAATCGAGCCAGTGTGCTGGGCCTTGTCGCTACTTGCCATCCGGAACGCTCCTGTCGAGACGATCCACGCCGGGCGACATCGACCTACGCCGATGCGCACTACCCATCACGGGTAAATACGATTGCCAATATCCGTATCACGCCACTGCAACGCCAGGCAAAGCTGTTTTACGCGCGCCGATGGGGCAAAGCGCTGCAGCGCAACTCTGCACCTGCGATTTGCGTGCGGGCGGGTCGCAGGTTTAACGACCGGAGTACGCGTGCGTCCAGATCCGCTCGTACGCGGCCTGCTCGATCGCCCAGCGCGCGTCGTCCCAGCCCAGGGCCGGCTGCGCCAGCTGCTTGATGCGCGCCATGTCGTCGAGGCCGCCGCGCGGCAGCAGGAAGCCGAGGCGGACGCGGCGCAGCAGCAGGTCTTCGAGGTGGACGACCGCCTCGTGGCCGGCGGCGTGGACGAGCTCGGCCCAGGTGGCGACCGAGCCGCGGATCGGCGAGAGCAGCGACGCGTCACGCGCGGCGCCGGCGACGACGGCCTGGGCGTCCTGGCCGTAGCGGCCGAGCCAGCGCAGCCGGGTCTCGTCGTCGAGGGCCGAGGGCCAGTCCGGGGCGCTCGGATCGGCGAACACGCGGGTGCGCGGGCCGGGCTTGCCGAGCACGGGGGCGACCGCGCGCAAGGTGTCGCGCGCCATCAGCGCGAACGTGGTGAGCTTGCCGCCGGCCACCGTCAGGAGGCCGCGCTCCTGCCAGATCGCGTGCTCGCGCGACTCCTTCGACGGGTCGGCCTTGCCGGTGTTAATCACCGGCCGGACGCCGGCCCACGTGCCGATGACGTCGGTGTGGCTCAGCGCGCGCGCCGGGAACGCCCGCTGGACGCACTCGAGGAGATAGTCGACCTCCTCGTCGGTGATCCGCGGCTCCTCGGAAAGCGACGGCGCGTGGTCCTTGTCGGTCGTGCCGAAGATTGTCACGCCCTCCCAGGGCACGACGAACACCGAGCGGCCGTCGCGCGGGTGCAGCAGGCTGAGCGCGCCCGGCACCGGCAACCGATCGTACGCGAAGGTGATGTGGCTGCCGCGGATCTTGCGCATCCGCGGCGCCTGGCCGGCCTGCTGGCGGAGCTCGTCGGCCCACACGCCGGTCGCGTTGACCACGACCTTGCAGCGGACCTCGGCGATCCGGCCGTGCGCCGGCCCCGGCGCCTCGTCGACGATCCGCGCGCCGCACACGGTGCCCTCGCGGTCGCGCACCAGCTCCGAGACCCGCGCGTAATTGATCGCGGTGCCGCCGGCGCGCGTCGCCTCGCGCAGCACGCGGACCACCAGCCGCGCGTCGTCGGTGCGCGCGTCGTGATACAGGTAGCCCGACCGGACGTCCGAGCCCTCGAGCTCGGGGTGCAGGTGGAGCATCTCCTCGCGGCTGAGCTTCTGGTGCTGCCACTTGCCGGCCATCGCGTCGTAGATCGCCAGGCCCAGGCCGTACTTCCACGGCGACACCGAGTCGCCCGGGAACGACGCGAGCGAGAACCCGAGATCGTTGACCAGGCCCGGCGCCTCGCGCATCAGCCGCTCGCGCTCGCGCAGGGACTCGTGGGTGACCCGGAACTGCGCCTGGCGCAGGTAGCGCAGGCCGCCATGGACCAGCTTGGTCGACCGGCTCGACGTCCCGTACGCGAAGTCCTTGGCCTCGACCAGCACCGCGCGCAGCCCCTGCTGCGCCGCCTGGTGCAGCACGCCGGCGCCGGTGATGCCGCCGCCCACGATCACGAGATCCCAGGGCTCGCCGGCATGCGAGAGCTGCGTCCAGGTCGCGTCCCGAGTGGCTCGATCCCACATCTCTGGCGGACCCTAGCAGATCATGTATGGCTCTGTGCCGCAGCGCGCCAAGTTCTACCGGACGCGCGACAAATCCCGAGCTGCACCGAATGGTTACGGCGTCGAGCCGACCCCGAGCTCGAGCTCGTCCTCGGCGATCTGCGCGTCGCGCTGGACCCACAGCGGCTGCGTGCTCTGCGATGCCACGCGGTCCACCCCGCGCAGCTGATCGAGATCGGTCATCACCAGCACCTGGGCGAGCTTGCGAAACGCCAGCGCGTCCGGCCCGCGCTGGGCCAGCGTGCCGACGCCCGCGCGCAGCCCGCCGGCCAGGTCCGGCGACCGCCGGAGCTGCGCGATCACCGGCGCCGGCGTCATCAGGTGATCGTAGATCAGCGGCGACATCCGCGACAGCGCCGCCGCGTCGGCCGCCTGCTCGATCTGGTTGGCGATGATCGCCACGCCGAAGTGCAGCAGCGTGCCGGTGATGCGATCGGCGAGCTCGCCGTCGAGCGGCCGCAGCACGCCGAGCAGCTGGCCCATCGTCCGCGCCCGGGTCTCGTGGCCGAGCGCGGCGTCGACCAGCTTCTGCTGGACGTCGTCGAGCGCCAGCCGGCGGGCGACGCGGTGGACGCAGCCCTTGAGCAGCGCGTACGCGTTGTGCAGCGACGGCAGCTGCGGCGTCATCACCAGCAGCTTGTGGTCTGCGGCCGCGACCAGATCGACGACGTTGTACGACGCGCCGGCGCCGACATCGACCACGACGCAGTCGGCGTCGAGCCGCGCGATCGCGTTCAACAACCGCAGCTTCTGCGCCTTCTTCAAGTTCGCCGCGCCCGGCCGCGACGTGCCCGACACCAGCGACAAGGTCGGGACCAGCACCTGGGTGCGCAGCGCCTCGAGGCCCTCGACCTTGTGATCGAGAAACTCGGCGAGCCCGGCGCTGGGGTTGACCAGGCCGAGCATGGTGTGGAGGTTGGCCGCGCCGAGGTCGGCGTCGATCAGCACGGCGCGCTGGCCGAGCCGGGCCAGCGCCACGGCAAGGTTGGCCGAGACGACGCTCTTGCCGACGCCGCCCTTGCCGCCGGCGATCGCGATGATGCGTGGGACGGGCTGTTTACGCCGCCAGACCACGGATCCTCCGAGCGCCGAGCTGCTCGAGGGCGGTCTGCAGGGCCGGCTCGAGCTGATCGATCACGCCGAGCAGGGTGTCGAGCAGCTGGGCCGACGCCGCGACGTAGTCGGTCTCGGCGCCCGGCCGGCGGGCCACGTCGTGCGCGCGATCGACCTCGCGCTGGGCGAGCAGCGACGCGAACGCGACGTGCGACAGGGTCGACGCCAGGCCGCGCTCGACGTTGATCAGCCGGCGGCCGATCTCGCCCTGCTTGATGAGCTTGCGTGCCGCGGTCGCCAGCCTCCGGCTGCGATGCAGGCGGCGGACGAAGAACGCGAGGTGATCGACCACCCGCGCGCCCCGCGCGGCGTCGACGGTCATCGCCGCGCCGTCGAGCGCGCCGCCGATGTCGAGCTCGCCCGCGAGCGTCGCCAGGACCTCGGCCAGCGGCCGGTGGTCCATGCCATCGATGAACGCCCCGCCCTCGGTGCAGTTGTAGATCGCCGGCGCGCCGTCCTGTTCGGCGAGCGTCCGCAGCCGATCGACGAACCAGCGGCGGAACAGGCCGAACATGAAGCTCGACGGCACGCTGCCGCCGCCCCAGCCCGGGAGCTCGATCACCCGCTCGCCGGCCGCGCCCGGCCCGCCCGCCGCCTTCATCGCCCGGAACTC
Source organism: Kofleriaceae bacterium (assembly GCA_036404335.1). Lineage (GTDB taxonomy): Bacteria > Myxococcota_A > Polyangia > Haliangiales > Haliangiaceae > JABFXX01. The sequence goes on along the minus strand of DASWOO010000393.1, from coordinate 5,526 downwards.
GGGGCTCCAGCCCTCGACCCGCATCACGCCCTTGGCGTCGACCGCGGCGCGCGCGGCGCCGTCCGACGAGGTCGACACGTAGTACTGGCCGCCGGGGAACGACAGGTCCAGGCCGACATAGATGATGGGATCGCACCGCCACTTGAGCGCGAGCGACAGCGCGCTGGTCGCGACCGAGCCGCCGCCGGGGATCAGCGCGTCCTCGCCGATCCCGGCGAAGATCCAGTCATCGATCGCCGAGTTGGCGGACAGGGTCAGGAACCGCTGCGCCGGCAGCTCGAACAGCGACGGGTGGCAGGTCGCGGCGTTGATCAGGCAGATGTTCGACAGGTCGCAGCCGGCGAAGTGGTAGCGCACGTCCTGCGGGTCGACGGTCAGCACCAGATCGGGGACGAGGCCCGCCGCCATCACCGGCTTGAGCGAGTGGCTGAACGCCATCAGGATCGCGCGGCCGCGCAGCCCGCGCAGCTGCTCGATGTTGCCGGCCAGCGACGGCCCGGGCGCGACGATCACGATCGGCATCCCGGCGAACCGGTCGCCGATCGCGGCGACCGACGGCCAGCGCGCGACGGCCGGCAGGTTCGCCGTGCCCTGCGCGACCCAGGTCCGCGAGAACGCGTGCACGGTGTTGCGGTGGATCCGCAGGTCGCCGAGCGTGTCGCGCAGCCGGGTGACCAGCTCGTCGGCGATCGCCGCGTCGCCGCCGTGCTCGGTGCGGATCGCCAGCCGGGTCGGCGGGTTGGGCACCATCGTCCGCACCGCGAGCACGGCCTCGTCGACCGACGTCACCCGCCACAGCGCGAGCTCGGCGTCGGGTGACGGCGCGGCGTTATCCGCGTCTGGATCGATCACCACGATGCGCTGCTGACCCAGGGCCACGAGCACATCGCCGACCGGCAAGAGCCCGCGACCGACCAGCACCGCGACGTCGGCCTCGAAGTCCCACACCGCCGGCAGCATCGCGTCGGCGAGCACGGCGACGCCGAGCGGCGACGCCAGCAGCCGCGCATCGCCCGGCAGCTCGCGTGCGAGCCAGCGCTGCATCGCCGCCTCCGCCGTCCGCGCGTCGATCGTCCGCGACGAGACCTCGGCCATCGCCGCCAGCTCCGCCGACGTGCCCTGCAACCGCAGCGGCACCTCCACCCGGGCCAGCGCCGACCGGCTCCGCCGCAGCTGGACCGTCGCCGAGATCGCGCCCAGCACATCGCTGGATTCGATGGCATCGCACAACGCCTCGCCTAGCTCGCCGAGCTCGCCGAGTAATTCTCGCCATTGTTGTAAGACCTCAAGCGACATGGGGATCCTGACAGGGCTTCTGGGTGACGTGCGCGTTGGGCGCCGCGAGCTCGGGGCGCGCCCGGATCGCATCGACGAGCTGGCAATACGGCTTGTGGGCCAGGTCGAGCGCGGCGTACAGCCCGCGGACCATCGCCAGGTCGTCCGGGGTGTCGACGGTCCAGCGCAGGTCCGAGTCATCGCGCTCGGCGACGACCGAGCCGGTGCGGAACAGCGGCGGCGCCTCCATCACGAACGCGGTGACGTGCTCGCGCGCCGCGGGCGACATCGCCATCCGCGCGAGCCGCTCGAGCGTGTCGGCGTGCATCGCCTCGACGTCGAGCCCGCGCGGATAGCTGCGCGCCAGGGTGTTGGAGGCGTAGTCGAGGTCGGGCGTCAGCGCGCCGATCACCTGATCGACGACCTCGGGGTCGAGCAGCGGGCAGTCGGCGGTGACCCGCACGACCACGCCGGCCCGGTACGCGCGCGACGCGCCGGCATAGCGCGCCAGCACGTCGCTCTCGGCGCCGCGGTAGGCCCACGTGCTGATCCGGTCGGCCTCGCGGACGATCACGTCGTCCTCGGGCGCGGTCGTCGTCGCGATCACGATCTCGTGGATCCGCCGGGCGCCGCGCAGCCGGCGGATCACCTGCTCGAGCATCGTCGTGCCGCCGAGCTCGGCGAGCACCTTGCCCGGCAGCCGGCTCGAGCCCATCCGGGCCTGGACGATCGCCACGCAGCGCGCGTCGATCCGGGTCGCGGCCCGGGTGTCGACGGCGCGCGCGAGCGCCCGAGCGGCGGCCTTGCCGTCGGCGTTGTCGAGGTCTTTGAGCTTGTCCGCCATGTCACGCCTTCTCGAACACGTGGCCCGTGCAGTCGTCGTAACCATCGGCCGCGCCGAGCTCGATCCGCCGGATCCGCTTGAGGCCGGGGAACCGCGCCTGCCACGCCGCGCCGTGATCGCGCTTCCACAGCGCCGCGGTGTGGCCGCGGTAGCGGACCTCCTGCTCGGTCGGCTGGTCGTACTCGATCGCGACGATCCAGCGGCGCGCGACGCGATGGATCTCGTCGAGCGCCTTGTCGAGCGTGTCGGGCGCGATGTGGATCAGGACGCCGCTGGTGAACACCAGGTCGGCGAAGCCATCCTTGAACGGCAGGTCGAACCCGGTGCCGTGCAGCACGTTGAACCGCGGCCGACGGTGGCGCGCGCGCTCGACCGCGTCGGCCTGCGGCTCGATGCCCCACAGGTCATCGATGCCCAGCCGCTCGAGGTAGACCAGGTTCCAGCCCACGTTGCAGCCGACCTCGAGGACGCGGCTGGGCGCGACGCCGTCGAGCAGGCGGCGCCACGACTCGACCCGCTCGGGCCGGTCGCGGTCGTTCCTGGCAGTGTACGAGCGCCCGAAATCGGAGCGCCACAGCGCGAGTTGCGCGGTCTCGGTGGTCATCGCATCTCCCGGATCCCAGTGGTACGTGATCAGGTCGCCGCACTCGACGATGGCGCGGAACCCACAGGCTTCGAAACACGCGCGGCTCGCGGTGTTGTCGGCAAAGATCTCGGCGAGCACCGGCCGGCCCCACGCCCGGCACGCCTCGGCGACCGCGACCCGGCCCAGGCCCCGGCCGCGCGCGGCGGCGGCGAGCGCGATCGACATCCGGCACAGCCCGCCGCCGATCGCGTCGATCCGGATCACGCCGACGCCGGCGCCGTGATCCTCGATCACCCAGATCGGCTCGCGCGGCTCGGCGAGCCGGCGGGCATACCACCGCGCGTGATCGGTCAGCGCGACGGCCTCGTTGCGCTTGGACCGCGCCCGGACCTCGGGCGCGAAGTTCCAGCGCCAGATCGCGTCGCAGTCGTCGAGCCGCGCGGGCCGCAGCACGAGCTGGGCCGGCGACGTGGCGGCGAGCGCCGTCATCCGATCAGCTCCCAGGCCAGCGGCGTGCCGCGCGCGATCGCGGCGCGCGCGTGCTTGCCGATCACTGCCGGCAGCTCGCGCGGCGCCAGCCCGTGGCCCGGGCGGATCGCGCGGACGTTGGCGCGGGTCAGCTCCTGGCCGGCGGCGATGTCGTCGACGGCATAGAGCGAGCGGCGGAACCTGCGCGAGCCGGCCTCGGCCGCGGGCCGGCGCGCGCTGCCGTCGCCGAGCGCGGCGTGCGCGAGCCGGGCGCCGCGCACGACCTCGGCCATCTCGGCCGGCTCGAGCGAGAACCCCGCATCGGGGCCGCCGTCGGCCCGCGCCAGCGTGAGGTGCTTTTCGATGATCGCGGCGCCGCGCGCGACCGCCGCGATCGGCACGATCGCGCCCGGCGAGTGATCGGACAGGCCGACCACGGTGCCGTGCGCGGCGATCGCGTCGAGCCGGCGCAGGTTGGTCTGCTCGATCGGCGTCGGATAGCCCGACACGCAGTGCAGAAGTGCGATCCCGCCGCGGCCGTGCGCGCGCGCGGTGGCGATCGCCTCGCCGACCTCGGCGTCCGACGCCATGCCGGTCGACATGATCAGCGGCTTGCCGGTCCGCGCCGCCGCCGCGATCAGCTCGAGATCGACCAGCTCGAACGACGCGATCTTGAACGCCGGCGCGCCCAGGCGATCGAGCTGCGCGACCGCGTCCTCGTCGAACGGCGTCGAGAACACGACCAGGCCGCGCGCGGCGCCGCGCGCGAACAGCGGCGCGTGCCAGGCCCACGGCGTCATCGCCTCGCCGTACAGGTCCCACAGCGACCGGCCCTGCCACGGGCCATCGGCGATGTGGAAGTCGCCGCGCGGCGAGTCGAGTGTCATCGACCCGGGCGTGAAGGTCTGCAGCTTGACCGCGTCGCACCCCGCGTCGGCCGCGGCGTCGACGATCGCCAGCGCGCGCTCGCGGCTGCCGAGGTGGTTGGCCGACAGCTCGGCGATCACGAACGGCGGGTGGCCGGGGCCGATCGCCCGGCCGGCGATCACCAGCTCGCTCATTGGACGACGAACTCCTGGAAGAACAGCCGGCGGATCTTGTCCGGCATCAGCTTCTTGAGCCGCTCGGTCAGCTCGGTACGGATCTTGTCCTTGGCCTCGCCGCCGAGCGTGTCCTTGACGTGCAGGCCCGACAGGTAGCTGAGCACCGTGTCGCGGATCAGCTGCTTGCTCTTCTCGAGCGCCTCCTGGCCCTTGGCGGAGGTGACCTCGGCCTCGAGCGTGATCTTCAGATAACGCGACGTGCCGGGCTCGTCGAGGTTGACGATGAACGGGTCGAGCGCGACGACCGGGCCGGTGATCTCGGCGCCCGCCCCCTCGGCGGCGTGCTCGGCGGGGTGCTCGCCGCCTGCCGCGGCCGGGGCCGGCGCGGTCGCGACCTTGAACGCCGTGAACGCGGTCGCCACCAGGTTGATGACGAGCAGGCCGAGCACCGCCTTGCTCGTCTTGGGCGCGGACGGCTCGACGGCCTTATTGAGAGGAGGCGCTTCGTCGCTCATGATGGCATCACCCCGGGCAGCAATGGCCGTGCCGCCGCCGCGGCGTATCGCATCGCGCGCCTGGCGGCGCGGAGCTTCGTCAGACCCGGCAGCATTGACGTCATCGCAACTCGCAATTCGGCCGTGCGCGAGGGATATCGAGGGCTCCGACGTGGCACGGACATGGCAAGCGACCCAGCCGTGGCGGTCACTGCAAAGCTCGATGTCATGCCGGCCCCGAACGGCGTGCGGATCCTGGTCGTCGACGACGACGCCCGGGTCCGGCGCATGGTCGCCGGCGCGATGTCGCGCGCCGGGTTCCACGTGTTCACCGCCGACGACGGCGCCCCTGCGCTGACCATCGCCGAGCAGACCCCGCCCGATCTCGCGATCGTCGACTTCCACATGCAGACGCCCGGCCTCGACGTGGTCGAACGGCTCAAGCGGCTGCACGGCGCGGCGATCTGGGTCGCGGTCGTCACCGGCCGCGACGACGAGGCGGTGCGCGAGGCCTCGTTCGCCGCCGGCGCCGACGATGTGCTGATCAAGCCCGTGACCCTCCCGGACCTGGTCCGGCGAATGATCGCGGCCGCGCGGGTCCAGCAGGCGTTCGTCGAGAGCCGGCTCGCCCGCGAGCGCGCCGATCGCCTGCTGACCTACGGCGCCGAGGCCGCCGCGATGCTCGCCCACGATCTCAACAACGGCCTCGCGGTCGCGCTCGCCAACATGATGTACGTGCAGGACGTGGTGAAGGTCGGCGAGGACGAGACCCAGGCGCTCAACGTCACGGTGTCCGCACTGCGCCGGATGTCCGGG
>DASWOO010000392.1:0-1729 GCA_036404335.1 Kofleriaceae bacterium | reverse complement strand
CCTGGCGCAGCTGCTGCGCGCGCTCGGCAAGGTCGGCGGCGTCGAGTGGATCCGCCTGCACTACACGTTCCCCAGCGCGTTCGACGACGAGCTGATCGACGCGATCGCGAGCGAGCCGAAGATCCTCAAGTACATCGACGTCCCGCTGCAGCACATCAGCGACCCGATGCTCAAGCGGATGCGGCGCGGCCACTCGAGCCGGGTCACGCGCGAGCTGGTGCAGAAGCTGCGGTCGCGGATCGACAACGTCGTCCTGCGCACCACGTTCATCGTCGGTCACCCGGGCGAGACCGCGGCCGAGTTCGACGAGCTGTGCGGCTTCGTCGCCGAGTCGAAGTTCGACCGCGCCGGCGCGTTCACGTTCTCGATCGAGCCTGGCACCGTGTCGGCGATCCTGCCCAACCGGGTCGACCCCGAGGTCGCCGTCGAGCGCCAGCAGACCCTGATGGAGATCCAGCGCCAGATCAGCCTCGCCCGCAACGAGGCGATGGTCGGCCGCGAGCTCGAGGTCCTCGTCGAGGGCGAGTCCTCGGAGTCCGAGTACCTGATGGAGGGCCGGTGGTACGGCCAGGCGCCCGGCATCGACGGCGTCATGTACCTGTCCAACGGCCGGCCCGCGCCGGGCTCGCTGGTCCGCGCCCGCGTCACCCAGGCCAGCGACTACGACCTGGCCGCGACGCTGGACTTCTAGAGTCTTCTAGACTTCGAGCCGGCGGACCCGGGCCAGGCCGATCAGCGCCCAGACCGCGCCGATCGCGATCAGCGCGAGCGCCGGCGCGGCGAGGCCGTCGCCGCCGGCCAGCGCGCGGACCTGGTGAGTCACCGAGACCTGCGCCAGCGAGAACGGCCAGGCGCCGATGAAGCTGTCGACGAGCAGGTAGGTGATCGCCAGCGCCATGCCGTGGCGCGGCGCGATCAGCGCGATCGCCGCCGCCGCGATCGCCACCACGGCGCAGCCCAGGCCGATCGCCAGGCAGCTGGCCGCGCTCGGCGCCGCGTGCGGGCCGACCAGGTGGGCGAGGGTCCAGCCGGCGAGCGCCAGCGCGATCGCCAGCGGCGCCAGCGCGCCCAGCTTGCCGGCGATGATCGCCCAGCGCGCGATCGGCCGCGACCACAGATAGGTCGACGTCCGCGACTCGAGCTCCTCGCCGATCGACGACGCGACGAACAGCGGCGGCAACAGCACCAGGATCGGCGTGGTCGCGATCATCAGCGCGGTGTCGTCGGTCGACCGCCCGCGCGCGGCCCACAGGTACGCGAACACCACGGGCAGCGCCGCGATCACCAGGCCGATCCACAGCGCCCGGCCGCGCCGCAGCCGCGCCCAGGTCACGCCCGCCATCGTCCAGATCATCGTCCAGGTCATCGGTCAGGTCACCGTTTCCGCTCCGGCGTGCGCGCCGTCGCGGGTCAGATAGTCGAACACCGCGCCGAGGTTGTTGTCCGGCGACGACAGCCCCGAGATCGCGATGTCGCCGGCGAGCGCGGCGCGGGCGACCTCGTCGTAGCACCGGTCGGGATCGCGGGTCTCGATCACCACGCCGCCGCGCTCGAAGCTCAGCCGCACGACGTGGGGCTCGCCGGCGATGGCCTGGGCGATCGCGTGCGGCCGGTCGCACTCGACCCGGATCCGGTGCGGGTGGCGATCGATCAGCGCGCGGATCTCGAACACGTTGCCCTCGGCCAGGACCTGGCCGCGGTAGATCACGACGATGTCCTGGGTCAGCGC
>DASWOO010000391.1:0-9666 GCA_036404335.1 Kofleriaceae bacterium | reverse complement strand
GCGGTCATCACCACGACCGGGATCTCGGCCAGCCGGGGATCGCGCAGCTGGGCCGTGCGTCTCGCGCAGCCAGGTCAGCGCGGCCGCGCCGTTCTCCGCCTGGCGGACGTCGAAGCCGGTGTCGGCGAGGATCTCGACGATGGTCTCGCGCAGGTCGTCATCATCGTCGACGACCAGGACTTGGTTGCGGACCGTCATGCTTCACCGCACGTCGATCTGTACCATCGCCGTCAGGACCGCGCAAACCGCGCGTGAGCGTGCGCTATTTTGCGGGCACGTCGCCGAGCGTGAGGTCGACGACGATCGGATCGTGGTCCGAGGGCCCCGGGCTCGGCAGCCGGATCACGCGGGCCGCGCGCGCGGTGACGCCGCGGCCGGCGAACCAGTCGAGGTGCGCCGCCACGACGCCGTCCCACCGCCGCAGCCGCCGGACCAGCCACCGGGTCAGCGGGCCGCCGACCGCCTTCTCGACTTTCTGGATCGCGTACGGCTCGTTGAAGTCGTAGCGGATCGTGCCGCCGCCGCGCTCGTTGAAGCCGTCGAGCGCGTAGCCGCGGCGCGCGAGCAGCTCGAAGATCGGCGTCTCGTAGCGGCGCTCGGGCGTGAGGTAGTTGTCGACCGTGCCGGCGAACCCGGTGACGACCAGCTTGTGCAGCAGGTCGCGCGCCAGCCGCAGCTTCGAGCTGTACTGGTACGTCGTCGTGTTGAGATCGCCGCCCAGCACGATCGGCCCGCCGGCGATCCGCTCGGCCTCGTCGAGGATCGCGTCGAGCTGGACGCAGCGCTGCCGGGCATCGGCGTTCGAGTCGAGGTGCGCCTGGGCGAACGTGATCGGCCCGGCCTCGCTCGCGATCGCCGCGACCGCCGCGCGCTTGCGGCCGAGCCGCTTCTCCGACGAGCCGAACTTGTCGCGCACCGCGGGGACGGCCGCGTTGACCGCGCGCACGAACGGCGCGCGCGACAGGATCGCGCTGCCGGCGAGCGCGAGCGTGCTGGCCACGCCGCCGGCGTTCTCGCCGAAGTCGTCCTCGAGCGCGACGTACGACACCGCGAACGCGTAGCCCATGCCGAGCGCGGCGGCGAGCTCGCGCGCGACGTGGCGATTGCCGGACCGGCCCATGCCGTGGTCGACCTCGCTCAGCAGCAGGACGTCGGCGCGCGACAGCTCCGGGTGGTCGCGCAGCGCGGCGATCAGCCGATCGAGGTGCACGCCGCGCTGGATGTTCCAGGCGACGGCGCGGACCTCCCGGCCGAGCGGCCGGGCGTCGGGCGCGTCCTCGATCTCGACCGCGTCGAGCAGGCGCTCGACCTCGCCGCCGATCTGCGCCCACAGCGCGCTGCCGGCGAGCTGCTTGCGGGTCTTGATCGCGCGCAGCGCATCGAAGTGCTGCGCGAGGTCGTGCTCGAGGTGCCGCGCGATCACGCCGCGAGCATACCCGAGTTCACTTGCCGGCGAACGTGTCGAACCCGAGGACGAGGCCCAGCAGCTCGGCGCCGCCGAGGTCGCGGTAGCTGACGGCGAGGTACGGGCCGTGGCCGCCGGTGTAGGCGCCCCAGCCGCGATCGCCGCCGAGCCGGACGCCGGCCAGCGCGGTCAGCTCGTCGGCGACGCCGCGCACGTCGCCGGCGTACGCCGGGCCGCCCAGCGCCCAGCCGAGGCCGGCGCGCGCGATCAGCCGGACCGGGCCGGCGGGCGCCTCGGCGGACAGCTCGACGACCGCGTGGCTCGCCCCGGCGCCGCGCACGCCGCCCAGGCCGGCGCCGCCCGTGACCGCGGCGAACGCGCCGTGCGCGCTGCGCAGCGCGACGCCGATCGGGTGACCGTCGAGCTCGTAGACGCCGCCGCCGAGGTAGCCGCCGCGGACGTCGGCGCCGAGCACGTAGCTCGCGCCGAGCGCGCCGCGGCCGAACCAGGCGCGGACCCGGGCGCCCGCGGTGGCGCCGGCGTCGCCGTGGCGCGGCAGCTCGCCGCGGACATCGAGCCCGATCGAGACCGCGCGATCGCCGGACTCGGGCGCGGCGCCGTCGAGCCAGGCGCGCACGTCGCGGGCGTCGAGCGGCCCCTTGTGGCCGGGGTCGATGCGGGCCACGCCGCGCGCGAGCAGCGCCGCGAGCGCCGCGTGATCGGCGAGCCGGTCGGTCTGGTACAGGTGCTCGCTCGGCGTGTGCTCGCCGCCGACCAGCCCGCCCTTGACCACGTCGCCGGCGAGCGCGTCGCCGCCGACGATCGCGCCGATCGAGCCCGGGGTGTGGCCCGGCAGCGGCACGACCTGGACCTCGGCGAAGCCGCGGTCGGCGAGGTCGACGTCGTGATCGACCGCGACGTCGGGCGTGAACGGCTCGAACGGGAACATGAACACCGGCGCCAGCAGCGCGCCGAGCAGGTTGGTCGCTTGCAGCGGATCGTTGTCGCCGCGCGCCGCGACCGCCGCATCGCCGGCGCCCAGCACGATCGCGGCGCCCTGCTGCTGCAGCCAGCGCGCGCAGCCGGCGTGATCGGCGTGCGCGTGGGTGACGACGATGGCCTTGATCTGCGCGGGCGTCACGCCGCGGGCGGCGAGCGCCGCCACCAGCGCCTCGCGATCGCTCGGGCTGCCGGCATCCACCAGGACCGCCGCGCCGGCCTTACGGATCAGATAGACATTGCTCCAGCGCAGCTCGATCCGGTCGAGCTCGAGGCCGGAGACGGCGGGCGAGGTCGGCGCCAGGTGCTCGAAGTGCGGGGCGCACGCGGCGAGCCCCAGGGCGACGGCGATCACGCCGGCTTCGATCCCACGTCCGCGGACGAGCTGCATGCGCGGACGCTAGGCCCAACGCCGCGACCGCGGCAATGGGGCGAATGGCCGATGCCGGGCTCCGGGTACCCCCAGGCATGATTGGCTGGTAGAATACAGATCAGTGCCTTCCCCGCCCCCGGACCTAGCGCGGCTGTTCGAGCAGCTGCCGAACGCCTTCATGGTGCTCGACCGCGAGCTCAGGTACGTCGCGGCCAACGCCGCGTACCTGGCGGTCACGGGCTCGGCGCGCGAGGCGTTGCTCGGCACCTACGTGTTCGAGAGCTTCCCGGACGATCCGGACGACCCGAGCGGCGCCAGCGTCGCGCTGCTGCGCGCGTCGTTCGATCGCGTGCTCGCGACCGGCCGCGGCGACGAGGTGGCGGCGGTCACGTACCGCGTCGCCCGCGCGCCGGGCGGCCCGCTCGAGGATCGCGTGTGGACCGCGCGGCACAGCCCGCTGTTCGACGAGCACGGCGCCGTCGCGTACATCGTCCAGGAGACGACCGAGATCACCCACCTGCAGGCCCCGGGCTCGTCGCCCACCGAGGCCACGCTGATCGGTCGCGCGATGCGCGCGCAGGTCGCGGCCAGCAGCCTCGACGCGCAGATCAAGGGCCTGCGCGAGATGTTCGACCAGGCGCCCGGCTTCATGTGCTTCCTGCGCGGCGAGCACCACGTGTTCGAGATCGTCAATCGCGCGTACCTGCAGCTCGTCGGCCACCGCGACGTCGTCGGCATGACCGTCGCGGAGGCGCTCCCCGAGGTCATCGCGCAGGGCTTCCTCCAGCTGCTGGATACCGTGGCCTCGTCCGGCGAGCCGTTCATCGGCCACGACCTGCCGATCCAGCTGATGCGCACGCCAGGCGCGGCGCTCGAGCGGCGCTACCTCGACTTCATCTATCAGCCGATCCGCGACCGCGCGGGCGCGCCGATCGGCATCTTCGTCCAGGGCGAAGACGTAACCGTGCGCCACGAAGCGGCGGAGCGGCAGCGGTTCCTGATCGAAGCGATCCCGGTCCAGGTCTGGACCGCGCGGCCCGACGGCACGCTCGACTTCGTCAGCCGCCGCGTCGTGACCTACTCCGGCTGCAGCGCCGAACAGCTGCTCGGCCATGGCTGGACGGCCATGCTGCATGCCGATGACATCGAGGCGTGCGGGCGGCGCTGGTCGCACTCGCTCGCGACCGGCGAGCCGTACGAGGTCGAGTTCCGGCTGCGGCGCGACGACGGCGCGTATCGCTGGCACCTCGGCCGCGCGAACCCCGAGCGCGACGCGGCCGGCGCCCTGATCCGCTGGTTCGGCACCAACACCGATATCCACGAAGCCAAGGTCGCGCTCGCCGAGGTCCGGTCGCGCGCGGAGTACGAGCAGCGGCTGATCGGCATCGTCAGCCACGACCTGCGCAACCCGCTCAATTCGATCGGCCTGGCCGCCCAGCTGCTCGCCGGCCAGGCGCTCACGCCGCTCGCCGCCAAGACGGTGACCCGGCTGCAGCGCTCGGCGGACCGCGCGACCCGGCTGATCGCCGACCTGCTCGACTTCGCCAAGGCGCGGATCGGCAGCACGATCCCGATCAACCCGCGGCCGACCAACCTGCGCGAGATCGTCGAGCAGGTCGTCGACGAGTTCCAGGTGGTCGCGCCGACCCGCATCATCCGCGTCGGCCACGCCGGCGACGAGAGCGGCACGTGGGACGCCGACCGGATCGCGCAGGTGATCTCGAACCTCGTCGGCAACGCGATCCAGCACGGCACGCCCACCCAGCCGATCACCGTCGAGTCGCGGATCGACGGCGACGACGCGGTGCTCGCCGTCTGCAACGAGGGGCCGCCGATCCCCGCGGCCGAGCTCGCCGCCATGTTCGAGCCGTTCAAGCGCGGCAGCAACGCCGGCGCCGCGCACGGCAGCATGGGCCTGGGCCTCTACATCGCGCGCGAGGTCGTGACGGCGCATGGCGGCTCGATCACGGTCGCGTCACAACTCGGCCACGGCACGTGCTTCACCGTCCGCCTGCCGCGGTTCGCGGCGGCGAGCTGACGGCCCGACGCTTCGCAAGCGGCCTGCCATGGCGAAACCGTGACACCGTCTGGCGACATACCGCCAGCGATTGTCCGATGTTCGAGGCATGAACGCGTATCCCGAGCTGGGCGGCTTGCGGGCGGAGCTGCGCGCCTCGGGATGCTTCGAGCATCACGAGCTGCGCACCTGGCTGAAGCTGGTCGTGCTCGGCTCCGCGCTCGCCGCCACGCTCGTCGCGATGCACCGGCAGTCGCTCGGCGTCGCGATCGCGCTGGTCCCGGTCGCGGGCCTGTTCGCGACCAGCCTGGCGATGATGGGCCACGAGGGCTCGCACAAGAGCTTCTCGCGCTCGGCGTGGCGCAACACGCTCCTGACCCACCTGATGTTCCCGCTGTTCTCCGGGCTCGGCGCGCTGTACTGGAAAAACAAGCACGACAAGCTGCACCACGGGCACCCGAACGTCGAAGGCATCGACCCGGACATCCAGCCGTGGCCGTTCGTGTCGTCGCGCGGCGATCACGAGCGGGCCTCGCCGCGCCTGCGCTGGTTCCAGCGTAACCTGCAGCGGCAGGTGTTCTGGCCGATGACGACGCTGATGACGTTCGGCATGCGCCGCAGCTCGATCCTCTACCTCGCGAAGTACCCCGGGCAGCACGGCTACACCCGGCAGTGGTTCGCCGAGGTCGCCTGCATGACCGTGCATTACGTCGGCTGGCTCGTGGTGCCGAGCCTCGTGCTCGGCCCGCTCGTCGCGTTCACGCTGTACGCGGGCGTGTGGGCCGTGGTCGGCGTCGGCCTCGCGCTCGTGTTCGCGCCGGCGCACATGGGCCTGCCCGTGACCCACGGCCAGCACCACGACTGGATCCACCAGCTCGAGACCACGCGCGACCTCGCGTTGCCGCGCGTCGTGTCGTTCTTCTTCATCGGCCTCGACTACCAGGTCGAGCACCACCTGTTCCCCAAGATCCCGCACCAGAACCTGCCGCGCGCGGCCGCGCTGACCCGCGCCTGGTGCCAGCGCCACGGCCTGCCGCACCTGACCTGGGCGTATCCCGCCGCGCTGGTCGACTCCGCCAGGTTCATGGCGACCGCCTGGGCGCAGCACGCCCAGCTGCCGGTCGACGTCCGCGCCGCGCACATCGTGGTCTAGATATCGGTCGGGCTCGGCCAAGGCTGTGGGACGGCCGTGCGCGCCGACGCTCAGCGCGCGTAGTCGGAGGCGCGGGTCTCGCGCAGCACGACCACGCGGACCTGGCCGGGGTACGTCGCCTCGTTCTCGATCGCCCGCGCGATCTCCTTCGACATCACCATCGACTGCGCGTCATCGACCTGGTCGTTCATCACCATCACGCGGATCTCGCGGCCGGCCTGCAGCGCGTACGCGCGCTCGACGCCCGAGAACCGCTTGCAGATCGCCTCGAGGTCATCGAGCCGCTTGATGTACGACGCCAGCTGCTCGCGGCGCGCGCCCGGCCGCGCGGCCGACAGCGAGTTGGCCGCGGCGACGATATGATCGAGCAGCGTCTCGGGCCGCTGGCCGCCCTCGTCGCCGTGGTGCGACGCGATCGCCTGGCACACCCGCGGCGACTCCTGGTGCTTGCGCGCCAGCGCCGCGCCGACCTCGGCGTGCGGCCCCTCGTGCTCGTGATCGACCGCCTTGCCCAGGTCGTGGAGCAGGCCGGCGCGGCGCGCCAGCTTGACGTTGGCGCCGAGCTCGGCGGCGATCAGCCCCGCGAGGTAGCCGACCTCGACCGAGTGCAGCAGCACGTTCTGCGCGTACGACTGGCGGAACTTGAGCCGGCCCAGGTGCTTGACCAGCTCGGGGTGGACGCGGTGCAGGCCGAGGTCGAACACCGCCTGCTCGCCGGCCTCCTTGCAGACCTTCTCGACGTCCTTCTCCGCCTTGCGCACGACCTCTTCGATCCGCGTCGGGTGGATCCGGCCATCGGCGACCAGCGCCGAGATCGCCAGGCGCGCGGTCTCGCGCCGCACCGGGTTGAAGCAGGAGATCGTGATCGACTCGGCGGTGTCGTCGATGATCATGTCGACGCCGGTCGCGGCCTCGAGCGCGCGGATGTTGCGGCCCTCGCGGCCGATCAGCCGGCCCTTGAGGTCGTCGCTCGGCAGCGGCACGACCGCGACGGTGCGCTCGTGGACGAACTCGCTCGCGAACCGCTGGATCGCGGTCGCGACGATCGTCTTGGCCCGCGCCGTCGCTTCCTTGTGCGCGTCGTCCTCGATCCGCTTGATGTCGACCGCCGCGCTGGCGTAGGCCTGGCTGCGGACCTCGTCCTCGAGCTGCTTGCGCGCCTGCTCCTCGGACAGCCCGGCGATCGCCTCGAGCTGCTTGCGCGCGTCGGCTTGGGCGGCCTCGGCCTTCTCGACCGCGCTGTCGGCCTGCTTGATCTTGCCGTCGACCGACTTCTCTTTCTTGTCGAGCTCGCCGGTCCGGCGCTCGGTGTCGCGCCGCGCCTTGTCGAGGTCGCGCTCGCGCTGGGCCAGCCCGTCCTCGCGCTTCTGCAGCTCGGCGCGCCGGGCCTTGAGGTCCTCGTCGAGCTCGGCCTTGCGCTTGCGCGCGGCCTCCTTGCCCTCGACCTCGGCGGCCTTCTTGATCGCCTCGATCTCGGCCTGCGCGGCCGCGCGGATCCGCTCGGCCTCCTCGGTCGCCGCCCGCTGGGCCCCGCCATCGTCGCCCCGGGCGCGGCCGAGCCGCGTCCCGATCCATGCCCCCGCCGCGAGCCCGACGACCACCGCAACCAGAATGAAGATCGCGTCCATGCGTTACGCGACCGCGAGGGTCGCGACCTCGGTGATGATGAAGTGCAGCGCGACGTCGTGCGGCTCGCGCGCCACGTGATCCACGAGCTGGCAGTCGTACGCCAGCCCGATCCGCAGCGCGCTCGGCGCTCCGGCCGCAAACGTCGCGTCGTAATGGCCGTGACCCCAGCCGATGCGCCAGCCGTCGCGATCGAACGCCAGGCCGGGCACCACGAACGCCGAGATCTCGTCGAGCGCCACGCCGGGCGCGTCCGCGCTCGGCTCGCTCAGCCCGAACCGTCCGACCGCCAGCTGCGCGCGCGCCACCGCGTGGAACGTCAGCGCCACCGCGCGGGCCACGACCCGCGGGTACGCGACGAACAGCCCGAGCGCGCGCGCCGCGGCGTCGATCTGCGCCGTGGCGACCTCGCTGCCCTTGGCCGCGTACAGCGCGACCGTCGCACCCGCCGACAACCGCTGGGCCAGCAACAGGTTTGTTGCCGCTGCAATCGCGGCGGCGCCCGCGGCGCGCGCCGCGTCCGTCATCGCATCGCGACGCGTGAGCGATGCACGCCGGATGGCCAACTTGCCACGCGGACCGGACGGATCTTCGGAGGGCTGCACGGACGGGAACAAGTGATGTGCCGGCATGATAGCCACAACGCGCGCGGCGCTATCAACCCCCAAGCCATCGAATCAGCTCAGGAACCGTGGGCTCAACGCGCTCGCGCGTGGTGCCGCATGATGAAGTTCGCCAGCGGCCGCCGGGCGGCGGGCTCGACAATCAACCGGAGCCCCATGCCGGCGCGCTCGTCGTTGTGCTCGACCCGGACGACCTCGGCCTCCAGGCACAGCCGCTCGCCGTCGGGCATCTCGAGCTCGATCCGCGCCTGCGAGCCCTTGGCCACCAGCTTCGGCGCCCGCAAAAACAGCCCGTTACGCGACACGTCTTCCACGAAGCCACGGATCACGAGCCCGAGCGACCGGCACAGCGCCGGCACTCGAACAGGGACCCTGGCTGCCTCGCGTTTGTCCATGTGTGCCCAGGTAGGCTAGGTAACGATGTCGCGATTTGCAACTTTCTGCACTCGCCTCACGGTCGTCTGTCCGAAAAGCGCCGATCCAGCTCACAAAACTCCGGCGGGTAGATGGCCGGGCTCTCTGCCTCGGCTTGCTTTTCGCCCGCAGATCCCTCAAATTGCGCGCACTCCGGGCCCATAGCTCAGTGGTAGAGCACCGGCCTTTTAAGCCGAGGGTCGAAGGTTCGATACCTTCTGGGCTCACGATCACACCTGGCGCGCTGGCGACGGAACATTTGCCGCCGCCAGCCTTCTCATCTTCCGCGTCCGCCTGTAGAACCCGTCTCGCAAGACCCCATCGTCCAGAGGCCTAGGACACCCGCCTTTCACGCAGGTAACGCGGGTTCGAATCCCGCTGGGGTCGCTCTTCGAGCGACTAGACGCTGTCGGCGTCGACGGCTGTAGCTCGCGAAATCGCTGTCTAAACGGACCGGCTCCCGATGCCTGCTGGGCATGGATGAGCAACAGGCGCTCGGGCGGGTGAAGGCCGAGCTGGGACGAGGCTGGTTGGCCTCGCGAGCGCGGATCGACGATCTGACGCTGGTGTCGGCGGCGGCAGCGCACCGCGGCGAGTTCGAGGTGCAGGCGGTGTTCGTCGAGCGGCGCGTCGAGATCGTCGAGGAGCCGCTCACGTCGATGCCGGCCCGGGCGCCGCGCGCGGTCGATCCGTGGACCGTGGAATGGCCACCGACGAGCGCCGAGATCTCGTCACGGCGGATCGACGTGCGCGATGCGTACGAGATCGTGGGGTGTCCGGCGTGCGAGCAGGCAGGCGAGACCATGTGCGGCGTGTGCCGGGGCAGCGGCAAGGTCGCCGATGCCAAGACCCATCGCCCCACCAAGTGCCGCAACTGCCGCGGCGGCGGCACGGTGACCTGCCCGCGCTGCACCGGCGGTCGGCGACAAGCCGGTGCTCGAGGAGGTTGCCTATCACGGCGTGTTCTATCTGGACGGCGAGCCGCGCGGCAACTACGAGGGCGACGCGGTCGTCCAGGCCGGCGGCGAGCTCTACATCGTCGAGGGCATCCTGCTG
>DASWOO010000390.1:0-2485 GCA_036404335.1 Kofleriaceae bacterium | reverse complement strand
GATCACCGCCGTGTTCCTCGCCGCCCAGCGCTGGATGGTCTCGGGGCTGACCTCCGGCGGCCTCAAGGGCTAGGCCCAACCGGCCGAAACGCCGAAATGAGAGAAGCGCCGCGAGGGGCTTCCCCGCGGCGCTGGTGATTGCCGGGCGCTCAGGCGCCTAGCAACAGTGGCTCACCACCACGACTCCATCTGGACGCCGGCGGTGAAGCCGACGGTGTCCGTCGAGTACGCGGCGCCACCGACCTGGCCCTTGATCGAGTTCGACCAGGCGGCCGCGGTGAAGAACGCGCGGAGCTCCGGGCGGGCCCAGAAGTCCATGCCGGGGCGGATCAGCGGGGCGACCGTCAGCTTGCCGAGGACGCCGGTGTCCGAACCCTGGGCCTGGCTCTTGACGATATCGACGCCGCCTTCGACCGCGATGCCGGTGTACTTGGTGAAGTTGTAGACCGGGCGGGCGCCGACCGACACCCACATGTTGCCCGCGCTGCTATCGGTCGAGCCGTTCGGGCTGCCGTCCTTGTTGTCGAGCTGGAACACGCCGGTCCACATCATCGACAGGTTCGGCGTCGCCTGGATCACGGCGCGCTCGACCACGCGGAACAGCCAACCGTCGCTGGCGATCACATCGATGCCGGACGACAGGTTGGCGGCGCCGGCGTAGCCGTACTCCGCCGAGATCTCGTTGAAGCCGCCCATGAACGGGATGAAGTAGAACAAGCCGCCGCCGATGCCGCTGTGGTTGCCCGACGCGCCACCCAGGCTGCCCTGCGCCGCGCCGGTCGGGATCAGCCAGACTTCGAGGCTGCCGGGGCCGGCCGGGATGTCGTAGAACCGGATGTCGACCGTCGACTTGTAGAGCCGGCCGATGTCCGACTGGGTCTCCGTCGCGTTGTAGTCGCGCGAACCGCCGAGGTAGGCGACGGCCAGCTTGGCCTTGTCGCCGATCTTGAGGTCCTCGAAGCCGGCGCCGTAGCCCGACATGTCCTGGTAGAAGAAGTCGATGATGTGCGAGTCGCGCCGGCGGTAGAACCGCTGGCCGGCCCAGAACGTCAGCTCGGGGTGGCTGGCGATCACGTGACCGGTCTGGGCGTACGCCTCGCGGATCGCGATCGCGCTCAGTGTGTCGAACGTGCTGTTGCGCGGCGCGACGAACGCGAGCTTGATCGCGGTCTTGAACCACGTGTCGTTGTGGTCGGGGTTGATCCAGTTGTTGTCGAGCTCGAACTCGCCGTAGGTCTCGACCTCGTTACCGAGGCGATACTTCGAGTACGCGCCGGGGGCCTGGAACGCATCGGCGTCGCCACCCTTGATGTTCTCGCTGATGCCGGCGCGCAGGTAGCCGTGATACTCGACGAGCTTGGGCGCGGCGCCCATCTCCTTGCGGATCATGTCCGCGAGCTTGGCCTGCAGCGGGTCGTTCTCGCGCAGCTGCTCGGACGGCGGCGGCGGCGGCTGGATGACCGGGGTGCCGTCGGCCGGCTGGATGCCGACGGTGGGATCGGTCGAGGTCGGCGCGGGTGCCGGCGAGCGGTCCGAATCCGACGTCGCGGTCGACGGCGGAGCAGAGGGCGCGGTCTGCGCGTGGGCAGTGCCGGCGACGGACAGGGCGACGCCCACCGTGAGCGCGGACGTGAGGAGAGGAATGCTTCGTGATGTGCGACAGTTGATCATAGAGTTCTCGTGAAATCCCCTGCGCGCGATGGGAGCACATCGAGATCGCGGCGCACAAGTGCCGTATTACGAAATATAAAGAATATCTCGTTTATACATATGGCGTCCGTCGCACTACGAGCTGTGCGAGGACGCCAAAATAAGTGTCGCTGACAGCCGATAACGGCTCGTCAGCGAAGACCCGATTTACCTACTCACTACCACTATGCAGATGCGCAGATCGCGCGGGCCCCGCTCAGGGCGCCTTGATGCGCTGCGCCGCGGCGTCGAGCGCCTCTTTCGGCTTCTGCCGGCCCTGCGTGATGCTGTTGAGCGCCGACTCCATCGCCGACCAGAACCGGCCCATCTCGGGCAGGCTCGGCATCAGCAGGCCGGTCTTGATGTTCGCCATCGTCGCGGCGATCAGCGGGTCACCCTGGCGGGTCTTGAAGAAGTCCTTCTGCGCGGTCACGCCGAGCGAGACGTCGGCGTCGAGCACCTTGAGGCCATCGGTGGTCAGCAGGTAGTGCTCGATGAACTCCTTGGCGATGTCCTTGTTGTTGCTCGCCGCGTTGATCATCGCGCCCTGCACGCCGATGAACGCCTTGGACGGCTTGCCGCCGATCGACGGGATCGAGGCGACGCCGAAGTCGATGCCGCTCTTCTTGAGGTTCGCCCACGCCCACGGGCCGGAGATCATCATCGCGATCTCGCCCTTGTTCATGCCGGCTTCCATCGCGGCGTAGGTCGCGCCCTTGGGCATGACGCCGTCCGACAGCAGCTTGGCCAGCATCTCGGCGCCCTTGACCGCGCCGGCGTTGTTCACGCCGACGTC
>DASWOO010000389.1:0-1559 GCA_036404335.1 Kofleriaceae bacterium | reverse complement strand
GCACGCGTACACGATGGCGTCGTTCCTGTCGGCGCTCAACACGCGCGACGACGGCTACGGCGGCGACCGGGTGCAGCGGTTCCGGCTGCCGCGCGAGGTGATCGCGGCGGTGCGCGCGCGGATCGGCCGGCGCGGCGTGCTCGGCTGCCGCTACCTCGGCGACGACGTGGTCGAGGGCGGCAACCAGCTCGACGACGCGACCTGGTTCGGGGTCGAGCTGGCGCGCGCCGGCCTCGACTTCCTGTCGATCTCGAAGGGCGGCAAGTTCGAGGACGCCAAGCAGCCCAAGGTCGGCTGGTCGGCGTACCCGTACACCGGGCCGTCGGGCTACGAGTGCATGCCGACGATCTACAGCGACGCGCAGGGGCCGTTCAGCCGCAACGTCGGCCTGGCCTCGACGATCCGCGCGTCGGTGCGCGCGGCCGGGTTCGAGACGCCGATCGTCACCGCCGGCGGGATCTGCGAGCTGCCGCAGGCCGAGGAGATCCTCGCGCGCGGCGAGGCGGATCTGATCGCGTCGGCGCGGCAGAGCCTGGCCGACCCCGACTGGTTCCTGAAGCTGCGCGAGGGCCGGGGCGGCGAGATCCGGCGGTGCGAGTTCACCAACTACTGCGAGGCGCTCGACCAGCAGCACAAGCAGGTGACCTGCAAGCTGTGGGACCGCGAGGCGCTGGACGAGGCCGGCATCGCGATGGCGATCGATGGCAAGCGGCGGCTGATCGCCCCGCGATCGCTCAAGCGACGATAGGGGGCGGCGTGTGGAACGTGGCTTGCTCCTGGTTCGCCCAGGAACAGGAGTCCGCCATGAACAAGTTTCGCAGAACGCTCGGCGCGTCCACGTTGATCCACGACAAGGTCGTCAACCTCGCCGGTGATGACATCGGCCAGATCGAGGAGCTGATGATCGACGTGACCACCGGGCGCGTCGCTTATGCGGTGATGTCGTTCGGCGGCTTCCTGGGCATCGGCAACAAGCTGTTCGCGCTGCCGTGGTCGGCGATCACCGTCGACGAGGTCAAGCGCTGCTTCGTCGTCAACGTCACCCGCGACACCCTCGACGGCATGCCGGGCTTCGACAAGGAGCACTGGCCGGATCAGGGCGACCTCGAGCACGCCGCCGGCGTCTACCGCCAGTGGGGCGGCGGCAGCTCGCACTGGACCTGAGCCGGGACGCGATCGTGCTCGCACGACCTACGCTCGGCGCGCACCGGGCGTAGGCGCTCGCAGATCAGGGATGCGCTTCGCCGCCGTCGTCGGCGCGATCGGCGACGTCGGTGATCCCGGCGCGCCGGGCGCAGTGCGCGCAGCAGAAGTACTGCGCGCGGGCCTCGATGCCGTGGCCGATGATCGGAACCTTGCAGTGGGCGCAGCGCGGCGCCAGGACCTGGATCGCGCACTGGAACGAGTCGAAGACGTGGGTCGTCCCGCCGATCCTCATCTCGAAGGCCTTGTCGTAGCTGTTGCCGCAACACTCGCAGGTCGTCGATGCCATGGCCGCGACGGCTGCAAGCACCGCGCCCGTGACGCCGGTGGGATGGAATACGGCTTGCTGCGACACC
>DASWOO010000388.1:0-7066 GCA_036404335.1 Kofleriaceae bacterium | reverse complement strand
GTGCAGGTCGTCGTCAGCATGTTCTTGATGACCGGGCCGGCGTTGGAGAAGGTGTCGAGGTGGTCGATGTTGAGGTTGACCTGGCTCTTGAGCGAGGTGGCCGCGTTGAACCGGCACTGGTCGCCGCCGACGATCTCGTCCTGGTCGCCGCCGGAGATCGTGAAGAACTTGACCGCGCTTCGCCGGGTCGGCTCGTTGCGGAAGCCGACCGAGGCGCTGGTGCCGGTGCGCGGGTTCGACGCGCCGAACGCGCCGTCGGGCCAGAACCCGAAGGTGTTGGAGTCGAAGAAGTTCTGGCTGCCGCAGGTCGGGAACGCCGGGTTAGCGTAGCCGACCTCGAGGCAGGTCGACAGGCCGCGCAGGCCGCCGGCGATGTTGACGAACGAATCGATGCTGCCCCACAGGTTGCCGTAGGTGATGCCGTGGAGCGCGACGGTCACGCCCATCGAGTGGGCGATGACGGTGACCTTCGACTTGCCGGTGTACTTCTTGACGTCGTTGATGAAGTCGCGGACGCGCTGGGCCTTGGCCTGCGTGTGGTAGTTGCCGGGCTCGTCGCCCTGCTCGTCGGTCGACAGGTAGGTCACGCCGAACAGCTCGCAGTCGTTGTAGCCCGCGGCCTTGAGCGTGTCGTAGACCGTCGCCGCCCCGGTGCTGGTCGGCCGCGCGATGTACGACGCGTTGACCGTGTTGCCGTGGATGAACACCACCGGGGTCTTGCTCGCCGTACAGTTGCCGCCGCCGAACCCGCCGTACGGCGCGTTGGTCGGGTGGAAGCTACCGCCGAACTGGTTGGCCGCGCCGTTGTAGACGACGTGCGCCACCGTGCCGGACTCGAGGTCGGCGTCGCTGGCGTCATCGCCGGCCGCGGCGCACGCGCCGGTCGCGATCATCATCGCCACAACACCCCAGCGCCACATCGAAGCTTGCGTCATGCGCCGATACAGACCACGCGCGCCCGCGGCCGAGGTAGCGCAGCGCGCTCACAGCTGCTTGCCGGCGCCTGGCGACTGGCCGCATGGCTCTGGCAGTAGCCACCTGCGCCGGTGCACAACATGCGCAATCCTGCGACGCGCCCTACCAGGCTTTCATCGATCTCGATCGATCTCAGTCGGCTTTCGCGACAAACCCGACACACGCGCGGACCGGCTGCGCCGTGTACTTCGGCAGCGCCGGCGCCTGGCACATCAGGAAGGTCGAGCCGCGCCCGCTGTGGACCAGCCGCAGGTGCTGGCAGCGGTGGCACAGGCTGGCGGGGAACGGCTCGGGCATGTGGGCTCGAGCCTACGCCAGCGCGCGTCGGTTCGGACGGGCAGATCGCCTCGGCAAGTGGTACTCCTGGGGTCCGCATCGCATGGAACCCGCCGAAATTGATACAGAGTTGGCCCGTGTCGCGGCCGTCGTGTCGGACGATCGCGTCGTCCGCCGCGTGATCAAGAAGCACCGGCGGATCGGCGGCGTCGGCCTGCAGGTGCCGCACGCGCACTGCTGCGTCGTGCCGCGCGACGTGCTGGTCCGGATCATCGAGCCCGACGAGCTGCACGTCGATCCGCAGGCCCTGCCCGACCAGGTCGTGCTGTTCACCGGCAACCGGTCCGCGCTGACCGCGGGCGATCCCGGCGCGCTGATCGCCGCGTGGCGCAACGTGTTCCACGGCAAGATCCACCAGGCGTTCGACGGGCAGCGCGCGACGCGGGCGATCACGCCGGCGTCGATCCGCGCGCGCATCCATCGCATCGGCCAGATCGAGTTCGACGAGATCCGCACGGTGCTGCGGCAGGAGGATCTGCTGTTCGCGACCGCCGACGACGCGGACACCTACGGCGAGTTCGTCGCGATCTACCTCGAGCTCCGCCAGTTCGCGCCGCGCACGCTCGAGCGCACGTTCCCGCTGCTCGATCTGGCCCGGGTCGACGCCGCGATCGCGCTCGACCTCGACGCCGAGGCGCTGCTCGCCGCGTCGCGCCCGGCGAGCGCCCCCGAGGCCGCGGGCCCACCGGCGCCGAGCGCCGCCTCGGAGGTCGCGGCGGCCGAGCCCGCCTCGCGCACGCCGATCGCCGACGGCTCGGCGCGCGCCGCCTCGTCCACCGCCCGCGCCAGGGGCAACCGCGCCCGCGCCGCGATCCTCGCGCTGCGCGCCGGCGACCGCGACCAGGCCCGCCAGGATCTGACCGAGCTGTGCGCGCGGCTCGCCGGCGCGCTCGGCTGCACCGCGCCGCCGAGCTGGGCCGACGCGCTGCTGCCGGTCGCCGAGCTGGCCGCGAGCCAGCGCGTGCTGCGGTTCACCGCCGGCGCCCGGCTGCTCCACGACCTGCAGACCGCCTGCGTCGTCGCCGAGCGCCAGACCCGGATCGTCGACTTCTTCGCCTGGGCCACGTCGCTCGGCAAGCGGCCGCTGGTCCGCGCCCTGCCCGCGACCCGCGAGGTCCGGGTCGCCAAGCACCTGCACACCGCGGCCCGAAAGCTCGCCGGCGTCGCGCCGCTCGCGCCCGCCGAGCACGCCCGGCTCTCGGCCGCGGTCCACGCGATGATCGACCGCGCCAACGCGCAGGTCCGGCTCCAGCTCCGGCCCAAGATCGAGGCCGCGCTCGCCGGTGTCGAGCTCCGTCCGCACAACCTGCCCGAGCGCGTCGCCGAGAAGAAGCTGGTCGACGAGCTGCTCGATCACGTCGTCGACAACGGCCGGTTCTCGATCGGCAACCTGCGCGACGCGCTGTCGCACAACGATCTCAAGATCCCGGATCTCAAGCTGCGCGAGCTGGCGTCCGGTGACGAGCTGCTGCGCTGCGACCGCGCGCTGACCCGCTCGCTCGACGGCGTGTACCGCCGCGGCGAGGGCTACCTGCGGTTCCTCCAGAAGCTGTCGTCGACGCTGTTCGGCACGCCGCTCGGTCGGTTCCTCAGCCTGTACATCATCCTGCCCCTGCTCGGCGCGTTCACCGTGCTCAAGGGCCTCGAGGAGATGATCGGCCTGGTCGCCAAGCACACCCGGCTCGCGCCGCAGGAGCTCGCGACCCCGGAGGCGATCCTGGTCGGCGCGGTGTTCTTGTTCCTGCTGATCCACCTGACGCCGTTCCGCCGCGTGGTGGTGCTGGCGCTGCACCAGCTCGGCCGCGGCCTGCTCGTCGTGTTCCTCGACACGCCGCGCGCGCTCATGCGGCGGCCGCTGGTTCGCGCGGCCTGGAACAGCCGGTTCGTGCGCTGGGTGGTCAAGCCCGGCGTGCCCGCCGCGCTGCTGTTCATGGCCAGCGACGGGCTCGTGCGCTGGCCGCTCGCCGCCGGCGCGTTCGTCGCGCTCGCGCTGATCCTCAACTCGCGGCGCGGCCGGAGGCTGCAGGAGCTCACGATCGACGGCGTCGTGCGCTCGGGCCGCCACCTGCGGACCCTGCTGTTTCCGTCGATGGTCCGCTGGATCCTGCAGATCTTCGCCGAGCTGATGGAGTACGTCGACCGCGGCCTGTACTGGGTCGACGAGTGGCTGCGGTTCAAGGACGGCGAGTCGCGGCTGACCCTCGTGGCCAAGGGCGTGCTCGGCACGATCTGGGCGGTGTTCGCCTACTTCCTGCGGCTCTACGTCAACCTGTTCATCGAGCCGTGCATCAACCCGATCAAGCACGTCCCGGTCGTGACCGTCGCCGCCAAGCTGCTGGTCCCGCTGTACGGCACGCTGATGGACGGGATCAGCGGCCCGGCGCAGCAGGTGCTGGGCGCGACGCTCGGCAAGTCGTTCGCCGCGTTCACCGTGTTCGTGATCCCCGGCCTCGCCGGCTTCCTGGTCTGGGAGCTCAAGGAGAACTGGAAGCTGTACGCCCGGACCCGGCGCAAGACGCTGCACGCCGTGTCGATCGGCCACCACGGCGAGTCGATGGTCGGCTTCCTCAAGCCCGGGTTTCACTCCGGGACCATCCCCAAGCAGTTCACCCGGCTGCGGCGCACAGCGTGGAAGGACGACGAGCGCGGCGTCGCCAAGCACAAGGAAGCGCTGCACCACGTCGAGGACGCGATCCACAAGTTCAGCGACCGCGAGCTGGTGTCGGTGCTCAACGAGGCGAGCGCGTTCCGGATCACCGACATCGCGGTCGGCCACATCGCGATCGGCTCGAACCGGGTGCACATCGACCTGACCTGCAAGGTGCTGAGCGCCGGGCCGGCGAAGCTGGCGTTCGAGCTGCAGTCGGGGTGGATCGTCGCCAGCGTTCCGGCGCGCGGCTGGCTCGATCAGCTCGACGCCGAGCAGCGGCAGATCTTCGAGATCGCGCTCGCCGGGTTCTACAAGCGCGCCGGCGTCGATCTAGTGCGCGAGCAGCTCGAGCAGGTGCTCGCCGGCGATCAGCCGCCGCCGCCGTACGACATCTCCGAGGAGGGCCTCATCGTCTGGCCGGGCAACGGCTACCAGACCGAGGCGGTGTACGACCTGCGAGCCCCGGCGCCGTCGCCGCGGCTGCGCGGCGCGGCGTGGACCGGCGAGCTGCCGACCCTGACCGGCCATCGCGCGCTGTACTTCCGCGAGGACGTGCGCTGGTCGGTGTGGACCCAGGTCTGGGAGCAGCTCGCCAGGCACCAGCCGCCGCTCCAGGTGATCTACGGCCCGAGCCTGCTCCGCCGCCCGGCCCCGCCGCCCGCGACGATGGCCACCGCGTAGCGCTACTTCACCGGCGCGCCGAGCACCATCGACGGCGCCTTGGCCTGCTTGCTCGGCCACACGGCGAGCACGTCGTCGTCGAGCACCGAGAACATCGCGCCCGGCCGGAGCGCCGCGCCGTACTTGCTCAGCACGTGGATGTCCTGCCAGGTGTTATCGCGCGTGACCATGCCGCTCTTGTCGCAGTGCTGCTCGTAGCGCACCGTGCCGTCGGCGCGCCACTCCGAGATGTGGTTGGTCTGGTGGCTCTGCACGCAGTCCTCGAAGGTCTCGGTCGTCTTCTCGACCGCGACCTTGAGGTGATCGCCCTCGGGCTTGGTCGACTTGACCACGCCGCCCCGGCTGTCGCCGCGAAACTCGACGCCGCCCTCGAGCCGGAAGTGCGTGCTGAACGGCAGCGGCTGGGGGAACGTCAGCTTGGCGTTGAGGTTGTCGTAGGTCACGGGCGTGCTGCGCAGCTTGCTCAGCGCCGCGTTGCGCGGGCCGCGCGTGCCCGCGCCGTGATCGAGCAGCGACTGCATGTACAGGCTGAGCGACGACTTGGTATCGCACAGGACGAACGGGATCATCGCCAGCAGCACGCGCGGCCGCGCCATCAGCACCGGCCCGGCCTTGGCGGCGAAGTTGGCGACGCCCTTGCCCCTGGCGTCGCCGCGCTGATCGGCCATCTCGGCGAACTGCTTGGCCGGGATCTCCGAGATCGCCTGTGTCACCGCCGCCTGCGTGGCCTCGCCGCAGCCATCGAGCTGCTTGCGCGACTGCGCGATCGTCGCCGACTCCATCGCCAGCGCGAGCTCGAGCAGCCTGGTCTCCTTGCCCAGCGTCGCCGTCCACTCGTTGCGCGCGCCGGCCGCGATCTCGAACAGCTTCTTGTTGGCGTCGTCGCGCTTCCACGCCTCGCCGACCGCGGCGGCGTGCTCCTTGACCTGCTTGCCGAAGTCGTACGCCAGGATCCGCAGCTTCATCTTGGCCGCGCCGCCGTGCGTGGCGTCGCCGTGGATCTCGCCGAGCAGCTTGCCGAGATCGAACCGGTCGAAGTCGGCCTGGCACACCGCCCAGTACGCCTCGCTGCCGATCATGCCGGCGTCGTCGCGCACCGTGCGCTTGCCGGTGTCGAAGCACGAGGTCTTGAGGAACGCGAACCGCGCGGCCTCCGACAGGCTCGACTCGAACATGTCGGTCGCGTAGAACGCGTCCATCGTGATCGGCGCGGTCGACGACGTCTCCTGGGTCTTCATGATCGTCGCGTACTGGTCGAGCGGCGACGCCGCGGCCAGGGTCTTGCTCGCGACATCGACGGCGATCGAGTAGTCGTCGGAGGTCTGGGCGTAGGCGACCGCGTCGGCCCAGTCGGCCTCGGTCATGCCCAGCCGCTTCGACCACGCGTCGCGCGCCCTCTCGACCTCGCCGCGCCGGCTCTCGACCTCGGCGGTCGGCGCGCACTCGGCGGCGACCAGCGCCTTGATCACCTCGCGCGGCTCCCTGGACGACAGATCGCGCAGATCGGCGTTGCCGGGCTGCGCCCCCTTGCACCACACCGGCGCCGCCGCAGCGGCCTGGGCCAAGACGAGCGAGAGCGCGCCGCTCACACCAGCAATCAACAGTCGGTTCACGGTCATGGCGGGCGTATCGGCCCCACCGTGTTCCGGTCGCGTCCCGGTCGCCGCGATTGACGGGTCTGCGGCGAAATCGCGCCAACCCGTCATTCAGGTCGGCCGGGTCGGCGGGCGATCTCAGGCCTTGGCGAGCTCTTCGTCGATCAGCTTCTTCGCGAGCTGCGCGTCGACCCGGTCGCCGTACTGCTTCTTCAGCGTGCCGATCACCCGGCCGCCCTGCTTCGGATCGCGGCTCGGCAGCTCGCCGACCGCCTTGATCACCGCCTCGCGCAGCTCGGCCTCGCCCAGCTGCTGCGGCAGGAACTTGGCGCACCACGCGATCTCGAACTCGAGCTCGGCGAGCTGCTCCTTGCCGCGCTCGCCAGCATTGGCGAAGTCGCCGCGCGCCTTCTCCATCGACTTCTTGTACGTGGCGATCACGTCGAGCACCAGCACGTCGTCGACGGTGCCGCTGAAGTCCTTGGCGGTCCGCCGCTCCATGATCTTGGTGTTGATCATCCGGATCAGGTTGGCGGTCTTCGAGTCCTTGGCCTTGATCGCGGCGGTGAGCTGCTCGCGCAGCTGAGCTTCGAGGGTCGTCGACATGGCCGTCCTCATCTACCACGGCGCGGCCGGCCGCGCCCTACTCGCCGACGGTCCCGAACAGCTGCGACTGCGCCACCGTGACGGTGCGCCGGCGCTGCTTGGCGCGCCGCGTCCGGCGATGCGCATCGCGGCGCTCCGAGCGCAGCGCTTGCTGCGCGCTCAGCTGCCAGGGCAGCGCCTGCCCCAGCGCCGCCAGATCGCCGAGCTGCGCGCGCTGCACATG
>DASWOO010000387.1:0-7696 GCA_036404335.1 Kofleriaceae bacterium | reverse complement strand
CTGGTTCGCGCCATGGCCGCCACCACCGCCCAGGGCCGGCGAGCCCGCGCGCAGGGCCCCGGCGCCTCCGGCGCCGTTGTAGGGCGGGTGCTCGATCCCGCCACCGCCACCCGCCGCGGTGCCCTGCGCGTCCGTGTAGCTACCGCCGGCCTGGGCCACGACGCCGCCGCCCGCGCCACCGTTGGCGGTGCCCCCGGGGCCCGAGCCGGCGCCGCCGCCACCGCCCACGCTCATCAGCGGCCACCACACGCGGATGATGCCGCTGCCACTGCCGCCATCGCCCGAGTCCGGCGCGCCCGTCGCGCCGCGGCCCGCGCCGCCGCTGCCGACCCGGACGGCCAGCGTGTCGCCGAACTGGCCGGTCGCGATGTTGAGCGAGGCCTCCACGTAGCCGCCGCCGCCGCCGCGCAGCCCGAGCGCGCCGCCGCCGCCACCGCCGCCCCACATCTCGACGAGGAGCGGGTTGCACCCCGGCGGCACGGTGAACTGGTAGTCCCCGGCCACGCGAAACTCGGCGACGCTCTGGGTGACCTTGCCGACAAGCTCGTCGGCGCTGGCCGCCTCCGCCGCCGGGTCGACGGTCCCGCAGGCCGCGGCGAACAAGCTGGCCAGACCAAAATATCCAATGTGCAATCTTGTCATCACGAAGACACTCCCCACTTTCCGCTGTGTAATCAGCATTAGGGAGGAGCGTGGCGATGGGCGCCACGGTTTTCGCACGACGAAGACCGCGGCGGTAACAAGCCGCACAGTCGAGTCGTCGACGAGCGGCAAGCGGTCAGACAGCTCAGATCGGGCAGCGAAAGATGATCGCGCCGTCCTGGCCACGCGCGCCGGGCAGGCCGCCGGTGCCGGCGGTCTGGCGATCGGCGGTCGCCGAGTCGGCCGGCTGCGCGCCGGATCCGACCACGGTGAAGCCGCTGACGATCGACTGCGCCACGTTCGCCGGATCCGCGACCCAGCCCGCCGCGCCGCCGCCGCCGCCGCCTCCTGCCGTGTTGCCACCGCCGCCGCCGCCGCCACCGGCCAGGCCACCACCGCCGCCACCCCCGCTGGCCTCGGCGCAGTGATAGCCGAGCCCGCCGACGGCGCCGCCCGAGCCACCGCCGCCGTAGCCGGTGCTGCCGCACTGGTTCGCGCCGTGGCCGCCCTGGATCCCGGCGGGCGAGCCCGAGCGCCGGGCGCCGCCGCCGCCGGCGCCCTGCGCATGGACACCGGTCGAGAGCCCACCGCCGCCGCCGGTCGCCGTGCCCTGCGCGTCCGTGAAGCTACCGCCGGCCTGGGCCACGAGCCCGCCGCCGGCGCCGCCGTTGGCGGTCCCCCCGGGACCCGAGCCGGCGCCGCCGCCGCCACCGGCGCCCATCAGCAGCGTCCATCCGCGCAGGATCGCGCTGCCGCCGCCGCCATCGCCCGAGTCCGCCGCGCCGGTCGCGCCGCGGCCCGCGCCGCCGCCGCCCACCGTGATGCCCAGCGTGTCGCCGTACTGGCCGGGCGTGACGTTGAGCTGGGCCTGGGTGAAGCCACCACCGCCGCCGCGCAGCCCGAGCTCGCCGCCACCGCCGCCGCCGCCCCACATCTCGACGACGACGAGGTTGCACCCCACCGGCACCGTGAACTGGTAGCTGCCCGCGGTGCGGAACTCGGCGACGCTCCGGGTCGCCCTGCCGCCGAGCTGCTCGGCGCTGGTCGATTCCTCCGCCGGCTCGACGGTGCCGCACGCGGCGGCGAACAGGCTGGCCAGACCGACGAATCCAATATGCAATCTTGTCATCACGAAGACACTCCCCAGGTGCGCTGTGTCAGCGCATTAGGAAGGAGCGGGGCGGCGGATGCCACTTTTTCTGACTAGTCGACGATGCCGGCGAGCGGGCCCTGGCCCTGGCGGATCACCGTGATGTTGTCGCCGTCGACCTCGAGGATCGTCGAGGGCTCCGACGCGGTCTGCTCGGTGTCGATCACGACGTCGATGTGCTTCTCGAACGCCTCGAGGATCTCGTCGGCGTCACGGTACGGCTCGCCGGTCTCGGGGACCAGGGCGCTCGAGGTCAGGAGCGGCCGGCCGAGCTGCTGGACCAGGGCCTGGGCGATCGGGTGGCTGGTGACGCGGATGCCGACGGTGCGGCGCTTGGCGTCGGTCAGCGTGCGCGGCACGTTGCGCGTCGCCGGCACGACCAGGGTGTACGGGCCCGGGAAGATCCGCTGGGCGAGCCGGAACGCGGTCTGCGAGAACATGCCGTACTCGGACGCCGACGACAGATCGGGGCAGATCAGCGCGAGCCGCTGGTTCTTCTTCATGCCCTTGGCGCGATAGATCCGCTCGATCGCGTCGCGGGCCTCGATCGCGCAGCCGAGCGCGTAGATCGAGTCGGTGGGGTAGGCCGCGACCCCGCCGCGGTGGAGGATCTCGACGGCCGCCTCGATCTTGCGCGGCGGCGGGACGCCCCAGCGGTCGATGACCAGGCGAAGCGGCGCGGTCACGGCGCCTTGCCCAGCGCGGCCTGGCCGCGGAAGCCCTTGCCGATCACGTACTGCTCGATCGAGATCTGCCGGCTCGACTCGGGCTTGGCGGTCTTCTGCGCCGCGAACCGGGCGCGCACGGTCTCGGTCAGCTTCTTGAAATCGGGGCCCTGGAACAGCTTGCCGACGAAGTTGCCGCCCGGCGCCAGGACCTGGGTCGCGATGTCGAGCGCGCGCTCGAACAGCGCCTCGGACCGCGACTGGTCGACGTGGCGCACGCCGGTGGTGTCCGGCGCCATGTCGCTCAGCACGACGTCGAACGCCGGCAGCTCGCCGAGCAGCTCCTTGACGTCGATGGTCAGCACGTCGCCGGCGAGGATCCGCGCCCCGCGCGGCGGCCGGTCGATCAGCTGGCGGTCGAGCCCGACCAGCACGGCGCTCGGGCCGATCTTCTGCTGGGCGTACTGCAGCCACGAGCCCGGCGCGCAGCCCAGGTCGAGCACCCGGGTGCCGCCGTCGAAGATCGCGTGCTTGCCGTCGATCTCTTCGAGCTTGTAGACCGCGCGCGCGAGGAAGCCTTCGCGTTTCGCCTTCTGGTGAAACCGATCGTGGCGCGTGCTGCGGTCGTCGAGCTTATTGCCCATGAGCTGGCGTTTCTTACCGCACGGAAAGCAAAAAGCCCGGTCGCTCGCGCGGCCGGGCAGCAACATAGAAACCCGAGGCGAGCGGGTGGGTTAGCCGCGACCCGCGGCGGCCTTCTTCGAGGCCTTGAGGGGGTTCTTCGAGCGAACCTCTTCCTTGCCCATGCCCTTGCGCTTGTACACGGTGCGCGTGGCGGCGTTGGTCACGACCACGTAGTCGTTGGCCGCGCCCGGCACCGCGCCGCGGACCAGGATGACGTTCTCGTCAGCCAGGATGCGGAACAGCTGGAGGTTCTGGATCGAGACCTTCTCGTTGCCCATCTGGCCCGCCATGCGCTTGCCCTTGTGGACGCGCTGCGGGGTCAGGCGGCAGCCGATCGAGCCGCCGTGGCGGAAGTACTCGTGGGTACCGTGGGCGCGGGTCATGCCCTTCATGTGGTGCTTCTTGATGACACCCTGGTAGCCCTTGCCCTTGCTGGTCCCCTCGACATCGATCGGGGCACTGTCGGCGAAGACGTCCTTGGGGCCGAGCACCTGGCCGACCGTGTACTTGGCGACTTCCTCGGCCGAGAGCCGGAGCTCGCGGATGAAGCGCTGCGGCTTGATGCCGCTCTCCTTGAGCGCGCCGACCTCGGCCTTGTTCGCGAGGCGGACGGGCTTCTCGTCGAAGCCGAGCACGACGGCGGTGTAGCCGTCCCGCTCCTGCGTGCGGGTGCCGATCACGTGGCACGGGCCCGTCTGGATCACGGTGACGGCGACAGCCTCGCCGTCATCCGCGAACACCTGCGTCATACCGATCTTCTTGCCCAACAGGCCGATCTTGAGTGCCATCGAACGTGCTCCTACGGTGCCGAAACGAAGGCGGAATCTATACCCGCCGCCGCGAACGACGTCAAGCTGCCGGTAACCGGAACACCCGGCAGGCATTTTCGCTCGTCGTCTTTGCCAAGTCCTCGTAACTCAAACCAGAATGCTGCGCCACGACCGCGGCGGTGTGGGTGATGAAAGAAGGTTCGTTGCGCTTTCCTCGCCGGGGGATCGGCGCCAGGTAGGGGCAATCCGTCTCGATCAGGAGCCGATCGCGCGGCACCAGCGGCACCGCGTCGCGCAGCGGCTGGGCGTTCTTGTAGGTGACGATGCCCGAGAACGAGACGTAGTAGCCGAGCTCGGCGTAGGCCCGCGCGTCGTCGGGCGTGCCGGTGAAGCAGTGGATCACGCAGTCGGTGACCCGGCCGGCCTTGAGGATCGCCCGGGCGTCGTCGTGGGCGTCCCGGATGTGGCAGACCACCGGCTTGCCGGCGGCGTGGGCGAGCTCGATGAACCGGGCGAACGCCTGCTGCTGCAGGTCGCGCGGCGAGTGGTCATAATAGTAGTCCAGGCCGGTCTCGCCGATCGCGACCACCCGGGGGTGACGGGCGAGCCGCTCGTGGATCGCCCACCACTCGGGCGTCATCTTGTCGACGTCGTGCGGGTGGGTCGCGACCGTGGCCCAGATCTCGGGGTCGCGCTCGGCGAGGGCGACGGCGCGCTCGGCGCTGTCCGGCGTGCCCACCGCGCCGATCACGATCATCCGCTGGACGCCGGCGGCGCGTGCGCGGGCCAGGACCTCGTCGCGGTCGGCGTCGAACTCGGGGCCGTCGACGTGGGCGTGCGAGTCAATCAGCACGGGGCGCTCCGGCGATCTTGCGCAGCGCCCCGGCGATCTCGTCGCGCAGCTCCGCGCCCTTGCCCGACGCGGCGAGCTGCTCGAGCGGTGCGACCGCCCACGGCCCGCCGATCTCGCCGAGCTGCTCGACGCCGATGCCGCGGACATGCGTCTTGCGCGCGGCGAGCGAGGCGAGCAGCACGCGGCGCGCGGCGTCGTGGTGGGCCGAGCGCGGCGCGATCTTGAGCAGGGTGCCGGCGGCGAGCACGGTCGCCTCCGGCGGGGTCCGCTTGTTGAGCAGGGCGCGGCCGAGCGCCTCGGCGTCGTCGACGGTGCCGAGCTTGCCCAGCGCGGTGACCGCGTCCCACGCGCGGTCGAGCTCGGCGGTGGCCAGGACCAGCGCGTCGCGGCCGGCGGGATCGCCCAGCTCGGCGAGCGCGTAGGCCAGGTCGAAGCGCAGCGCGGTGGCCTGCGCGTCCGGCCTGGGTCCGGCGACCGCGAGCCGGGCCTCGACGTCGGCGAGCCGGGCGGCCAGCAGCGGCCCGGCCTGCTTGTCGCCGATCGCCCCGAGCGACAGGGCCGCCGCCGACACCACCTGCGGATCGGCGTCGTCGAGCGCGGCGGCGAGCGGCGCGTAGGCCCGGGCCTGGTCGATCTCGGCCAGCGAGGTCGCCGCCTGGAACCGCAGATCGGCCGGGCCGCCGTGCAGCGCCTCGGCCAGCGGCTCGAACCCGGCGGCGTCGCCGATCGAGCCCAGCGCGATCGCCGAGGTCTGGCGGACGGCGGCCGAGCCGTCGGCGAGCCGCTTGATCAGCAGCGGCACCGCCGAGGCATCCCCGAGGTCGCCGAGCGAGGCGCACGCCTCGGCGCGGACCTCGGGGCGATCGTCGTCGAGCGCGCGGATCAGCGCCTCGACCGCGCGGCGCTGCTCGGCCGGATCCTCGAGATCGCCGAGCGCGTGCGCGGCGGCGACGCGCGCCTTGGCGCTGCCCTGCGCGAGGTCGCGCAGCGCGGCGTCGAGGGTGATCGTCTTGCTCGGGAACAGGAACGACACGGCGAGCGCACCCTAGCAGATCAAGGCGGGGGCTGCGCCTCGGGCGCGTCGAGCGATGTCACCGTCGTCACCCTGGCCGGGTCGACGTGCGCGAGGATCGCGGCGACCAGCGCGGGGCGATTGGCGATGTCGTAGGGCGCGGGCGCGCCGTCGCCGGGCACGAGCAGGCTGCGCTCGGGGGCGCCGCCGTCGACGAAGCAGGTGTGGGTGGCCGGCGACGCGACGACGCGGACGACGTCGGCCCAGGCCAGGGCGAACCGCTCGCGCGCGCCGGCGGTGATCCGCAGGCCGGTGTCGTCGACGTGCACCCGGATCTTCCAGGTCGGCGACCGCAGGTACGCGATGCCGAGCGCGACGCCGAGCAAGCCCGTCGCGAGCGGCAGCACGGCGAAGCCCAGGGCCACGGCGGTCCCCGCGATCCCGCCGCCGACGCCGATCGAGCCGAACGCCAGGCCGCGATAGCGCGGCCGGAACGCGAACGCGCGCGGCTCGCTCACCGGCTCACGCGCGGTTGACCAGCTGGGCGATCGCCGCGCGGATCTCGAGCGGGATCGACTCGAACAGCACGCCGAAGCCCTTGGGCAAGGTGATCGCGCCGCTGGGCGTCGGCAGCTCGCAGTCGGCCGCGCGCTGCCACAGCACCCAGCCGACCGCGTCGACCGGGCCGAAGCCTTTGAGCTCGAACTTGATCGCGACCCGGGCGAGCAGCGGCAGCGGCGCGCCCGACACGAACGCGCCGTTGGTCGACAGGTCGCGGACCACGGCGGGGAACCGCTTGCCGAGCGTCGTGCTGTCGGCGTCGACCCGCCGGAACACCGCGGCGAGGTTGGGGTGCAGCTGCATCGGGCCCTGGCCGATCGATTCGACGATCGCGGGCGCGTTGATCACGAGGCGGGCAGCGCGGCGTAGCTCCGGCATTTCCGCCGGTTATCGTACGCGCGTTCCGGCGGGGACGTCGCGATCGAGGGCCGAAAGTCCGAGGATCTGGGCGTCGCCGGCCGCGAGCAGCATGCCCTGCGAGGTGACGCCGCGAATCGTGGCAGGCTCGAGGTTGGCGACGACGATCACCTGGCGGCCGACCAGCTGCTCGGGCGCGTACGCCTCGGCGAGGCCCGAGACGATCGATCGCGGCTCGGGCTCGCCGAGATCGACCGACAAGTGCAGCAGCTTCTTGGCCTTGGGCACCGCGGCGGCGGACAGGACGGTGCCGACCCGCAGCTCGATCTTGTTGAAGTCGTCGATCTTGATCGCCGGCAGCGGCCCGGTCGCGACCGGTGCCGCGGGCGCCTTCGTGGGTGCAGGTGCGGCGGCCGGCGCCTTAGTAGGCGCGGCGGCGGGGGCCGCGACCGCGCGGGCCTCGGCGGGGACGATCTTGTCGAGGATCGCCTGCTGCAGCTTGTCGTCGAGCCGCGGGAACAGCGGCGACGGCTGGCCGGCGACCAGCGTCGACGGCGCGAGGGTCAGCACGCGGCCCTCGACAGCGACGGGCCAGGTCATGTCGTCGTCGCCGTCGGCGATCCAGCCGCGCAGCGCGCGCGCCGTCGCCGGCAGCACCGGCGCGATCAGCCGCGCGATCAGCCACAGGGCCGACAGCAGGCACCACAGAGCGTGCGGCAGCGCCGGATCCTTGGACCGGGCCATCACCCACGGCTGGGTCTGATCGACGAACCGGTTGGCGGTGCCGATGAACCGCCAGATCGCCTCGAGCGCGCGCGACGGCGACATCGCGTCGAACTGCGCCGCGGCCAGCTTGCACGCCTCGGCGGCGTGGATCTCGAGCTGCCAGTACGGGTTCTCGCCGGCGGCGAACTGCGCGTCGTCGCGCGCGGGCGGCGCGTCGACGGCGAGCTTGCCGATCAGGGTCAGGCTGCGGTTGATCAGGTTGCCGAGGTCGTTGGC
>DASWOO010000386.1:0-7573 GCA_036404335.1 Kofleriaceae bacterium | reverse complement strand
CACGCCCAGGCCCATGCGGGGAATGGTCACACCATTGTTCAAGACCAGCGGGGCGTTGATATCTCCGGATGTCGTGGATGCCACCCGCCGGTTGGTACACGAAATTTCCCGAGGTCGCCATCGCTCATCGATTGAACATCTCGTTGACGGTTTGCAGGCCGGACACCAGGCGATCGACCTCCTCGCGGAGGGTATAGACGTAGAAGCTCGCCCGCGTGGTGGCCGCGATCCCGAACCAGTCCATCAGCGGGTGACAGCAGTGGTGCCCCGCCCGGACACAGACGCCCTCTTCCTCGTCCAGGATCGACGCGATGTCGTGCGGGTGAGCGCGGCCGAGCGTGAACGCCACCACGCCGCCGCGCTGGGCGGCGTCGAGCGGCCCGTAGATCTTGATATGGGGAACCCGCGCCAGTTGGTCGAGCGCGTACGTGGTGATCGCAACCTCGTGGGCGCGCACCGCCGCGAGGTCCAGGCCGCGCAGATAGTCGACCGCGGCGCCCAGGCCGATCGCGCCCGCGATGTTCGGCGTCCCGGCCTCGAACTTCCACGGCAGATCGTTCCACCGCGCGCCGCTCTGCTTGACCTCGCGGATCATCTCGCCGCCGCCCATGAACGGCTCCATGGCGTCGAGCACCTCCTCGCGGCCGTACAGCACCCCGATCCCGGTCGGGCCCGGCAGCTTGTGGCCCGAGAACACGAAGAAGTCACAGCCCAGGTCCTGGACGTCGACCGCCATGTGCGGCGCGGACTG
This sequence comes from Kofleriaceae bacterium, assembly GCA_036404335.1. Lineage (GTDB taxonomy): Bacteria > Myxococcota_A > Polyangia > Haliangiales > Haliangiaceae > JABFXX01. Next base: position 6,822 of record DASWOO010000386.1, on the reverse strand, counting down.
CGCGCCGTCGACCAGGCACAGCGCGCCGACCGCGTGCGCCCGCCGCGCGATCTCCTTGACCGGATTGATGGTCCCGAGCACGTTCGAGCACTGGGTGATCGCGACCAGCCGGGTGCGTGGGCCGAGCAGCCGGTCGAGCTGCTCGAGATCGAGCGTGCCGTCGGGCCGGATCCCGACGAACTTGATCTCGACCCCGAGCTTCTGGCGCAGGAAGAACCACGGCACCAGGTTCGAGTGGTGCTCCATCACCGAGACCACGATCTCGTCACCGGCCTGCAGCGTGCCCTTGAGCCCCCACGCGTACGACACCAGGTTGACCGCGGCGGTCGTGCCGCTGGTGAAGATGATCTCCTTGGTGCTGCGCGCGTTGAGCAGCTGCCTGACCTTGTCGCGCGCCAGCTCCATCTCGTGGGTGGCGCGCTCCGCGATCCGGTAGACCCCACGGTGGACGTTGGCCGCGTACTTCTCGTGGTACTCGTCCATCGCGGCGATCACCTGGCGCGGCTTCTGCGCGGTGGCGGCGCTGTCGAGATAGACCACCGGCTTGTCGTTGTACCGCTCCTCGGTGAACGCGAAGTCGCGGCGGATCCGGACGACGTCGGGCTCGGTCACAAGGCGATCTTGCTCTCGAGGAACTCGATCTCGTCGAGGTCGAGGATGGTGCCGGGCTTGATGTAGAGCTCGGACAGGTTGACGGCGCCGTCGACCAGCTCGATCAGCTCGACGCCGACGCCGGGCAACATCTCGGCCTTCCACTCGAGGTAGTCGACATGCAGGCCCGGGAGACCTTGGTGCTGTGGTGTGGGGGGCATCGATCGCTAGTCCTTGTTGGTAGCCGCGTCCCTGCGACGCAGCATGGAAAACCGCAACTCCGCGCCGTAGCCCGCCCCCGCCCCGTCGACCAGCCAGTCCTGGTCGGGCCCGGGCCACCGCTCGGTCACCCGGAGCTCATCGTGGCCGGCGACCAGCGCACGCAGCAGATCGCCGTAGAGCACGCTGCGCAGATCGAGCGCGATCGAGCTCGGCTCGCCGGGCAGCTTGACGAACACCCGATCGGGAATCCCGTGCGCGGCCTGCCACGCCGCGATCGCCGGCATCGGGTTGGCTCGATCCCAGCGCCGGGCGAGCGCCGCGGTGTCGAACCGCCAGTGCTCGCGGGCGAGCACCCATCGCCCCATCGTGATCCGGAACGCATGATCGAGCTCGGGACGCTCGGGGTGCACCGGGATCTCGAGGAGCTTGTGCTGGAGGAACGCCCAGCGCACCGCGAAGAACCCGGCGCGGATCCGCCGGTCGTGCGAGCAGATGTACAGCCGGCCGCGGTCCTGGATGACCTCGAGCTCGCTGCACGGCACGACGCGCTCGCGCGGCGACCCCGACGCGGTGTTCGGGACCGTGACCTCCCACAGGTTGCCGACGACCGGGAGATTGAAGTTCGAGCGGTGGTAGCCGGCCGCCGAGTCGACCAGCTGGAGGATCGGCTCGCGCGCCCACGCGTCGAACGCCGCGAGCGCCTCGTCGCGATCGGGACAGAACGGCAGCGTGGCCGGGTGGACCCACATCGGCACGCCCTTGTAGAGCTTGTCGAGGACCAGGGCATAGTGCCCGGCGTTCCACGCCTCGACCGACGCGGCGGCGGCATCGACGCTCAGCGCGTGGCAGTCGGCGGCGGGCAGCCACGGGGCGGCGCCGGCGTGCGGCTCGAGCCGCGCGAGCACGCCGCGGAAGTCGTCGGGCCCGAGCGCGAGCGGGCGGTCGTCGACGAGCCGGTCCCCGAGCTCGCCCTGCCAGGCCTCGCGCAGCTCGCCCCGGAGCCCGATCGCGACCTCGGGGGTCTCGGTGATCCACTGGGTCTCGCGGATGAACGTGATGAAGTCCACGCTGTTCAGGCTGCGGGCCAGCCGGGCGTGGACCGGGACCAGCTTCTGCTCGTAGCGCTCGGCGCACGCGCACGCGATCCACGACGCCAGCTCGAGCACGGGGTCCAGCGCGGCGAGGTCGCGCGCGACCGGCGCGCCGAGCGTGAGCGCGACGTCGCGGCGGGCGTCCTCGTAGGTCACGAACCGCGCGCCGTAGTGCTGGCCGGGGTTGCGGGTCGGCGGCAGCCCGGCCAGCTCGCGGAACGCGGCGTCGATCCGCGCCTCGACGGCCCGGCGCCGCTCGCCAGCGAGCCCGCGCGCGAGCTCGTCGCGCAGCGCGAGCAGCGGATCGAGCGCCGCGAGCCAGCGCGGCTTGCCGGCGCACGCGTCCGGCAGCGCAGCGACGAACCCGCGCAGCGCCTGGTCCGGATCGGGCGCGGTGGGCACGGCGATCTCGTGGGTCGCGACCCCGCTCTTGAGGTGGTTGGCGAGCAGCTGGCCGAGCTCGCCGCGCTCGTCCGCGGGCCGCGCCGCGATCACCTGGCGGAGCTCGGCGAGGGTCTTGCCCTCGGTACACCACCGCACGACCTCGGCCTCGCGCGGCTCGAGCCGCAGCCGGTGGCCGATCGGGTAATACAGGGTGCTGCCGTCGAGCAGGCAGCCCGGGTTGAGCCGCACGATGCAGTGCGGGGCGACCTCGGGATCGGCCTGGATCCGCCGCGCGATCGCCAGGATCGCCCAGTGCTCGAACGCGACCCGGCGGTCGGCGACCAGCCCGGCGCCGACCTCGAGGCGCACCGCGGCGGGCTGCGCGGGGTCGAGCGCGCCCCAAAGGCACGGCCCGGCGTCAGCCAGCATGGCGGGCTTGGCGGTCAGCCGCTGGAGGAACAGCAGCGCGCGACGCTCGATCTCGCTCGCCGGCGGGCTCGCGGACTGGCTGACCGGCTGGCTCGCCGGCTGGGTCGTTGCCTGGCTCGCCGGCGGGCTCGCCGGCTGGGCCTCGACCGCCGCCCCGCCGGCCAGCCAGCGCGCGAACCCGTCGGCGAGCGACCGGCTGGTGCGCGCCGCGGCGTCGCGGATCCGGTCATCGCGCATCAGCTGGCGCAGGGCGCGGCGCTCGCGGTCCCGCGCGCCGGCGACGGTGTCGTGACCCGCGGCGGTGGCCGCCGCGCACGCTGCGCGGAGGCCGGCGCGGCGCTCGACCAGCGTGCTCCAGCGCGCGCGATCCAGGCCGGCGCCGAGCTCGAGGTCGCGCGGGAGCTCGCGCCCGGCCTGGATCGCGCGCCGGAGCTGGCGCGCCACGCGGCGCCGCTCGGGGGACAGCCCCGCCGACAGCTCGGCGAGGATCGCCCGGAGCTCGGCGTCGACCGACGCGAGCCGATCACGCTCGACGCGCGCGGCGGCCAGCGCGCGCGCCGCGTCGTCGGACGCCAGCCCGGCGCCCAGCGCGGCCGGAAACCCCGTCGAGCGCCCCCAGACCTGGCGGTGCGGGTGCCAGGTCATGGTGGCCGGCGATCGAGGTGCCCCTCCCGCCCGCTCACCTGCGCTCCACCGGCATGCCGTCGGCAAGCCACGCCGCGATCCCGCCGTACAGATTCCACACGTTCTCGTAGCCCAGATCCTGGAGCTGGCGGGCGGCGAGCGCGCTGCGCTGCCCGGTGTCGCAGTAGATCAGGATCAGGGCGCGCGGGTCCTTCACGACGTCGCCGATCCTGTGCTCGAACTCGCCGCGCGGGATGTTGACCGAGGCCTTGAGCCGCGCGTCGCGCCCGTCCGGATCGCGGACATCGACGATCACCACCGGCTCGTTCTTGAGCTTGCGCTTCACCTCGTACGGCGTCAGCTCGCGGATCGACCGGCGCGCCGCGGCGACCATGTCGTTCATGCTGCGCACGTGGTGGGTCGTCCGGGCGTCGGGGTCGGGCTTGGTGCCGAGCGCGAACACCAGCTCGAGCGCCAGCCGCTGGCCGGGCCGCACGCGCTGCGCCAGCTCGGGCGGCATCTGCGGCTGCGCGATCCCGAACAGGCCGCGGAGACAGCTCCAGTACGCGGCCGGATCCTCCACCGTGGTCAGCGCGCGGATGCTGCGGGTCTTGACGCCCTCGAACCCGGCGTGCTCGAGCAGGCCGCTCAGCCGGGCGGTCTCACCGAGGCTGACCGAGCGCCGCAGCGGCTCGCCGACCACATCGGCGAACGTGGTGAAGAACTCGTTGTGGGCGGCGCCGCCGATCCCCATCACCGCGAACCGACCGCCGGGCCTCAGCGCCGCGAGCGACCGCGCGAGCACCGCCGCCGGATCGTCGAACATCGGCAGCGCGAACCGGCAGTAGATGACGTCGCACGCGTCGTCGGGCAGCGCGACGGTCGCGGCGTCGTGGACGATCAGCTCCACGTTGTCGAGCCCGGCCGTGTGCTGGCGGGCGGCCTCGATCATCCGCGGCGAGCGGTCGATGCAGATCACCCGGCCGCCGTGGCCGTGGACGCGCTCGGCGGCGCGCCGGCCCAGCCCGCCGGTGCCGCACGCGAGGTCGACCACGACCTTGCCCGGCGCGAGGCTGCCGAGCTCGAGGAACTTCACGCACGCTTGCCACATCGCGCTGGCGAAGTTGTCGCCGACATCGATGATCTGATCCCAGTCGAGGTTGAGCTGCATGGCCGTTGGCTCCGGGGACGAACTACGGGGTCTCGACGAAGCGGATGGTGGGGATCGGCTGGTACTCGACCGGCCGGTCGTCGATCGGCAAGCCCTGCTGGCGCCACGCGTCGAACCCACCCTCCAGCGCGACCACGCCGGGATAGCCCATCTCGGTCAGCGTCCGGGCGGCGAGCCGGCCGATCGCGCCATCGTCACTGTACACGATGATCTGGTGCAGCGCCTCGAGCACGAGCATACCGCCGACGAGCTCCTCGAGCTGGCCGCGCGGCGCGTTCTGCGCCCGCGGGATCCGCGACGCCGCGAACTGCGCCCGGGTGCGGACGTCGACGATCGCGACCTGCTCGTCGCGCAGGACCTTGGCGGTCTCGGCGGCCGAGATCTGGCGGACGCCGTCGGCCAGCTCGTCGGCGGACTTCAGGCGCACCGGCACGACCACGGCCTCGCGGCCCTTGGCCACCTTCTCGGCGTAGGTGCACACGACCTCGAGCGGCAGCCGGATCCCGTCGGGGCTGTTGTACTTCTCGGCCTGCTCGATCGCCTGGCGGCGCACGCTCTCGAGCACCGCCGGATCGCCGCGTCGCAGCTTGTCGGCGAAGTTGCCCATCCCGTTGGTCAACAGGTCCCAGTACTTGGCGCCATCGGCGCACGAGATCATCAGCGCGAACCGGCGGCTGCGCACGTTGACGAACCCGGCGGCGTTGAGCAGCGCCTCGATCGCGCCATCGGGCCCGAACTGGAACGCCGACGGGCCATCCTCGGCCGCGACCAGCGTCGGGTTGATCTTGTACGCGGCGAGCGCGCCGACGGTCATGAACCGGGCGCGCTCCTGGCGGCCGAGCACGAGGGCCGAGAGCCGGCCGCCGGGCTTGAGCACGCGCAGGACCTCCTTCAGGGCCTTGTGGCAATCGGGGAAGTACATCAATCCCCACTTCGAGATCGCCGCGTCGAACACCGCGTTCTTGAACGTGAGGTCCTCGGCGTCCATGACCTGGAACTCGCAGTTCGTGATCCCGCGCGCCCGCGCCTTGTCGTTGGACACCGCGACCATCTTCTCGGAGATATCGACGCCGATGATCTTGCCGGCCTCGCCGACGTGCGGCGCCGCGGTGAACGCGCCCGCGCCGGTGCCGGACGCCAGGTCGATCACGGTGTCGCCGGGCTGCAGCCGGGCCTCCAGGATCATCTGCGTCGTCGCCGGGTAGGCGAGCGTCGAAAACGATTGATCGTAGACATCCGCGACGGCGTCCCAGAGAGCCTTTTGTCGCTGCTTGTATTTCTTGGCGTTGAACAAGGGCGGTCAGAAACACTACTACGGTTGTCCGGATATCCCAAGATCGAGATTCGCGGACCACGCGATCGGATCGACCGCGGCGATCCGCAGCTCCGAGGTGTAGCGCTGGCCGGCGCCGTCGGGCAGCCACAGCTCCGCGTGGCCGGGCAGCATCTCGGACAGGCCCAGCCCGGTCGCCTTGGTCAGCAGGCGCACGAAGCTCTCGACGAGGATCGGGCTCGACAGGTCGACGTAGATCGGCTTGGGCTCGTGCGGGACCGTGACGAACACGTAGCGCGGCACGCCGAGGCGTCGGGCCCACGCGTCGACGCGGCGGAGGCGCTCCGGCTCGGTCGCCGGCGCGGTCAGCTCGGCGAACGCGGCCGGCTCGAGCTGCCACCGCTCGCGCGAGATCACCAGCTGGTCGATCGTGATCCGCGGGGTGTGCGGCCGGCGAGCCAGCGGCTTCCAGTGCGGCATCGCCTCGGCGCCGAGGTACTGCTCCATGAACGCGATGATGTCGTGCTCGATCGCGGCGGCCCGGCTGCGCACCACCAGCCGATCGCCGGCGGCCTCGACGTAGAGGTCACCCGCGAAGTGGACCTGGCTGCGCGGCCGCCACGATCGCGCCGCGCCGAACTCGACGTGGTCGTGGCGCGGCGACAGCGGCGAGTTCATCGCGCGGCTGACCCCCGTCTGGATCGGGGCGATACACACGCGCTCCATGTCGGCGTCGTAGGCGGCGCAGAACGCCGCCGGATCGGGGTGCAGCCGGAACGCGACGTGCGCCAGCAGGGTGTTCACCCCGACGTGGACCTCGCCCAGCACGCCGAGCAGCTCGCCGCGCTCGATCGCGTCGGCGCCGGGCGCGGCGATCATCAGATCGGGGCACTGGTAGCGGGCGCGCGGCCAGCCCGGGCCGGGCGCGTGGAACAGCGCGTCGACCTGGGCCTGGCACGCCGCGCTCGCCCGCGTGATCGGCCCGCCGGGCGGGTCGGCCTCGAGGCCCAGGCCCGGGCCCGGGCCCAGGCCCAAGA
>DASWOO010000385.1:0-3788 GCA_036404335.1 Kofleriaceae bacterium | reverse complement strand
AGACGTCGGCGCGCTGGTCGACGTGCTCGCCGCGCTCCTGCTCGGGCGCCATGTAGGCCGGCGTGCCGAGCACGCTGCCGGTGATGGTGAGCTCGATGCTGGCGCTGCCGCTGCGCGACACCGGCGAGCTGCCGAGCGGCGCCGGGTCGTCCGACACCGACAGGTCCTTGGCCAGGCCCCAGTCGATCACGATGGTCTCGCCGAAGTCGCCGACGATGACGTTGGCCGGCTTGAGGTCGCGGTGGATGATGCTGCGGCCGTGGGCGTAGGCGATCGCGTCGGCCACCGCGATCACGTGGTGCAGCAGGTCGAGGCGCTCGACCACGGTGTGGCGCTCGGCGATCAGCTCGCGCAGCGCGCGGCCGGCGACCAGCTTCATCGCGTAGAACGGCGTGCCGTCGGGCCAGCGCCCGGCCTCGTGGACCGGCACGATGTTGGGGTGCTCGAGCCGCGCGGTGATCAGCGCCTCGCGCAGGAACCGGACCTCGCTGAGCGGGCCGCGCGAGATCAGCTCCTTGATCGCGACGTCGCGATCAAGCTCGCGATCGTGGGCGCGCGACACGCGGCCCAGGCCGCCGCGGCCGTGCTCGCCGATGATCTGGTAGCGATCGCGCGGCCGCTGCGCGCCGAGCTCGTCGCTCACGGCCGGCTCGCGCGGCTCGCGCGGCGCGGCCACGCTCGGCGTGCTGGTCCGGGTCTCGTCCCCCTGCTGCGGCGAGGGCGATGGCGCGCGGCGCGGCGGGTCGTCGGCGGTCACGAGCCGCCACGATAATGGACCCGCGCGCGGCTCGCGACTGGTTGAGCCCGCGTCGACGAGGTGCGAGGGCGGTCACAGGTGAGGACGACCCCGCGGCCGGTTTTGACGATTTTCGGCAGACGCCACCGACAAGATGAGCGAACCTTTGACGCAGTGCAGATCCGGGCAACGAGCTGTGGCCGCGCGCGGGGGCTGACGTGACGACCAGCTGGAAGCCGCTGCTGACCGGCGCCGCGGCGGAAGGCGCGCGGCGGATCGTCGGCGAGCTGGCGGCGTGGGTCGACGCGCTGCCGCCGAGCGCGCGCACCGGGTTCGATGGCGACGCGTCGCCGGCGCTGCTGCTCGCCGAGTGCGAGCAGGCCTCGGCCGCCAAGCGCCTGGAGTCGGCGCTGGTCACCACGCTCGCGGCGCCGGCGACGATCTCGCTGTTCGGCGGGATCACCGGGCTGTCGTGGCTGCTGCCGCACCTCGCGGACGGCGAGGGCGTGGCGCGCGCGGTCGGGCGCTACGATGCGGTGCTGCTCGACGTGCTCGGCGTGCCGCGCTGGGCGGACCGCCACGATCTGGTCAGCGGGCTCGCCGGGGTCGGCGTGATGGCGGCCGAGCGCCGCGACCCGCGCGCGGTGCAGATCGCCGAGCGCGTGCTGTTCCACCTCGAGTCGACGGTGACGATGACCGACGACGGCGCGACCTGGCGGACCCTGCCGCGCTACGTGCCGGAGCCGCAGCGCCACCACTACCCCGACGGCATGATCGAGCTCGGCGTCGCGCACGGCGTCGCCGGCGTGGTCGGCATGCTGGCCCAGTTCGTCGACGCCGGCATCGAGCCGGCGCGCAGCCGCAAGCTGCTCGAGGCGGCGACCGCGTGGCTGCTCGACATGGTCGGCGGCGACGCGTCGCGGTTCGAGATGACCTGGCCGCTCGACATCCCGCGGCTGCGGCGCAGCGGCTGGTGCAACGGCCACACGGGCGTCGCGGCGGTGCTGCTGCGCGCCGGCCGCGCGCTCGGCGCGTCGAACATCGAGAACCGCGCGATCGACCTGTTGCGCAAGCTGGCGCACCCGGCCGCGAGCGACGGCCCGCTCGACGCCGGGTTCTGCCACGGCGTGGCCGGCATCGCCCACGTCTACAACGTGGCCTACCAGCTGACCGGCGACGACGATCTGCGCGCGGCGGCGGTGCGCTGGCTCGAGGAGCTGATGCGGCTCAAGTCCGCCGGCGGCAACTGCGCGGGCTACCGCTACATGCGGCTGCACGACGAGGCGCCGAGCTGGGCCGACGACGCGACCCTGCTGTCGGGCGCGGTAGGTACCGGGCTCACCCTCACCGCAGCCTGCGAGGCGCACGAGCCCGAGTGGCAGCGCCTGTTCCTGGTCTGACGCCGAGCGAAACAGGGTGGAACACCGGGGTAGAACACCGGTCGTCCTCGGCCGGAACACCGGCGAACCACCCCCGGAACAGGCGAAACACCCCGGTACGGTCAACTGCGGAACTGGGCGAGCTCGATCTGCATGCGCCGACACCACCGCCGGATCTGGATCGGTGCCTTGCCCATCGCCCGGCCGACCGCGGTCACGTTGCCGCCGTGCTCGCGCAGCAGCTCGACCACCCGCTCGCGCAGCACGCGATCCTCGGGCCGCATGCTCGCCACCGTCGGCGGCGAGTACGTCCGGATCGCCTCGGACAGGTGCTCGAGCCGGATCTCGCCGGTCTCGGCCAGCGCGACCGCCGCGCGCAGCGCCTGCTCGAGCTCGCGGACGTTGAGCGGCCAGTGGTAGCGCAGCAGGGCGCGCGCCGCCGAGCGGTGCAGGCTGGTTCGCTCCGGGTGCGGGATCAGCCGCGGCAGGATCGCCGCGATCAGCGAGCCGATGTCCTCGCGTCGCTCGCGCAGCGCCGGGAGCACCATCTCGAACCCGGCGAGCCGGGCGTACAGGTCCTGGCGGAACCGGCCGTCGGCGATCCGCGCCGGGATGTCCTGGTGGGTCGCGGCGACGACGCGGATGTCGACCTTGATCGCGTCGCTCGCGCCGATCGGCCGGACCTCGCCCTCCTGCAGCACGCGGAGCAGCGCGACCTGCGACTCCTCGGGCAGCTCGGCGATCTCGTCGAGGAACAGCGTGCCGTTGTTGGCGCGGCGGACCAGGCCCTCGCGCTCCTCGGTGGCGCCGGAGAACGCGCCGCGGCGGTGGCCGAACAGCTCGCTCTCGATCAGGTTGCGCGGCAGCGCGCCGCAGTTGATCGCCACGAACGGCCCGCGCCGGGCCGACACCTCGTGGATCGCCCGCGCGATCAGCTCCTTGCCGGTGCCGGTCTCGCCGCGGACCAGCACCGACACGCCGGCGATCGCGATCTTCGACAGCTGGCGCAGCCGGTGCTCGAGCTCGACGCTGACCGTGCGAAACGCGACCGGCGTCGTGGTCTCCGCCGCGAGGTCGCGGTCGGCCTCGCGGTCGGGTGAGCCGCCCTCCTCGCGGAACATCAGCACCGTGCCGCCGGCCTCAATCAGGTCACCGTCGGTCAGCGTGGTGATCGCGGTCGGCTCGCCGTTGACCAGGAGGCCGTTCTTCGAGCCCAGATCGGCGACCTCCCAGCCGGCGGGCTGGCGGCGGACGACGAGGTGCTTGCGCGAGATCTCGTGGTCGGGCACCGACACGGCCGCGACCTTGCCCTGCCGGACGATCCGCCGCCGGGCGTCGCGGCCGAGCGTGACCTCGTTGAGATCGGCCAGCGCGATGCGCAGCGCCGGGGTGGTCAGCCGGCCGCACTCGCAGATCACGATCAGGCGCGGCGCGCCCTCGTCACCCGCTTCGTCGCGCGTCGCGGTGCCGGTCCTGCTGACTGTCTCGGTAAGATCGCCGTTCACGGGTACCGGCCATACAATAACCGTACCGAGGCCGGCGCCCTGCTAGTACCCGGCCACAGAGATTCTGACCGGTTCATGCGGCCACCGCGCAGGCGTGCGTGGGTGCACGAGCGGCAGGCCGTGGGTATGCCTGACCGAGCTTCTCCCTTGCTCGTTCGACGGTGAACA
>DASWOO010000384.1:0-4539 GCA_036404335.1 Kofleriaceae bacterium | reverse complement strand
GTCCATCAGATGGTCCTGCAGCTGGAGCGTCTCGGCCTGATCCGTCGCACGCCACGCCAAGCGCGCTCGATCGAGCTGTTGGTCCCTGCCGAGAAGCTACCCGTGCTTCAACCGATCAAAACCTCTGTGGCCGGGTACTAGCTGATCTGCAGCGGCTCCCAGTCGCCGAGCTCGTCGAGGCGGACCTGGGGGCGGCCGTCGAACGCGACGCGCAGCGAGGACGGCTCGTTCGCGGTGTCGCGCGGCGCCATCCACATCGCGCGGCGCAGGATGATCATCGCCATGCCCATCGGCATGCCGGTGAACCGGCCGTCGGGCCGGGTCTCGACCAGGTCGTCGTCGGTCATCATCAGCTCCATGACCACGCCGATGCCCGAGCACTCGACGATCGCGCCGAGGTCACCGGTGACGATCTGCGCGTTGCGACAGCCGAACGCCGACCAGGCGTGCTTGTCGAGCGCGCGCTGGTACTCGACCCAGTCGGGGTGCGCGATGACCCGCGGCGGCATCTGCAGGATCTTGGTGATCGGCGCTCTGTCCGTGACATCGAGCTCGAGCGCGCGGCGATAACAGCGCAGCGCGCTCCGCCACAGCTGGTAGCCCGCGGCACTCTGGCCGGCCTCGAGGAACGCCGCCCGCGCGACCGCCAGCTTGTCGTCCTTGACAGCGCGCTCGGCGTCGGCGAGCAGCAGACGGACGTCGGCGTTCACGGTTCCGTCATGTCACGCGCTTGCGGCCACCGAGCGTGAGACGGGTAACATCGTCGTAACGCGGCGAGACGACCTGTGTACGGGTCAGAACTGAAAGTAAATGAACGGCACGATCTTGGTGTGGCCGAGCTCGCGCAGCACCAGCGCGACCGCGGCGAGCACCGCGCCTTGCGCCCAGGCCGGTAGCGCCACGAACCGGCGTCGCAGCCAGTGGAAGCTGCCGTCTGCGAAGAAGTGGCTGACGAAGCCGGCGACCAGCGACACACAGACGATCGGCACCAGGTTGGCGTGATCGGTCTCCAGCGTCGCGATCTGGCGCAGCACCGCGAGCGCGGCGTCGAACGTCGGCGCGCGGAAGAAGATCCACGCCAGACACACGTACTGGAACGTCAGGATCACCGCCACCGCGCGGCGCAGGGCGCGGACCGCCGCGCGCGCGGACCGCGGCCCGCGCTCGACGCCATCGGCGGCCAGGCCCAGGCCCCAGATCAGCGCGATCATCGGGATCCAGGTCCAGCGCGGCGCCCATGCCAGCGCGGCGAGGAACCCGAGGCCGGCGGCGCACATCGCCAGCCGCAGCACCTCGGGGATCCACGGCCGCGTCGCCCGCGCCCCGCCCTCGCGCGGCCCCGCCTGGAACAGCGCGCGCCACGGCAGCCCGCCGGTCGCGACCGGCGCGCGCGCGATCGGCTCGTCGCGATCCGCCGACAGCCACGCGCTCGTCACCGCCCACAGGGGCACCAGCGACAGCCACGCGATCACCAGCTGCCACCACGTACCGGCGTCGCGCAAGAACCCGCGCTGGATCACCACGCCGGCGATCGCGACCCCGCCGCATGCCAGCAGCATCGCGATCGCCCGGCCGAGCACCTCGTTGCCCGACGCCTTGCCCGGCGCGGTCAGCCGCTGGAAGTAGCGCGTCACCGCGAGCCCGGCGCCGTGCAGCGCGCCCCACACCACGAACGCCCAGCTCGCGCCGTGCCACAGCCCGCCCAGCACCATGGTCAAAAACAGATTCAGATACGTCCGCCACGGCGCGCCCTGGTTGCCGCCGAGCGTGATGTACAGGTAGTCGCGCAGCCAGGTCGACAGGCTGATGTGCCAGCGCCGCCAGAACTCCTGCAGGTTCGCCGAGCGATACGGCGTCGCGAAGTTCTCGGGCAAGGTGAAGCCCAGGACCTGCGCCGAGCCGATCGCGATGTCGGAGTAGGCCGAGAAGTCGAGGTAGATCTGCAGCGCGTAGCCGTAGACCCCGGCGATGACCTCGAGCGCCGAGAACCGCTCCGGCGCCTCGAACACGCGGTCGACGATCGCCAGCGCCAGCGTGTCGGCGAGCGCGATCTTCTTGAACAGACCGACGACGATGCGGAACAGCCCCGCGGTCGCGGCCGACAGCTCGAGCGCCGGCAGCTCGTCGAGCTGCGGCAGCAGATCCTGGGCGCGGACGATCGGCCCGGCGACCAGCTGCGGGAAGAACAGCACGAAGGTCGCGAACTGGATCGCCGAGCGTGTCGCGCGCAGCTGCTTGCGATAGACGTCGATCGTGTACGACAGCGACTGGAACGTGTGGAACGAGATCCCGGCGGGCAGAATCAGGTGCAGCCGGCGGACCGGCAGGTCGAGCACGTCGTGCGTGAAGAAGTCGGCGTACTTGAAGAACACCAGGATGCCGAGGTTCGAGCACAGGCTGATGACGAGCAGCGCCTTGCGCCGCGCCGGCGCCTCGCTGTCCTCGATCCAGCGGCCGAGGTAGTAGTCGAGGATGATCGTCGCGAGCAGCAGCGCGAGCAGGTAGCGATACGGCCCCGGCATCGCCGCCGCCCACGCGTGATAGAACAGCGACGACGCGACGAACAGGATCACGACGCGGCCGAGCGGCCGGAAGCTGTCGACCTGCGACGCGCCGATGCCGACGCCGAGCACGAAGAGCACGAGCAGGTGGCCGTGCGCCGTGATCGCCTGGGTCGTGGGCTCGAGCGCGTCGTTCGCGCAGGCGATCGCCACGGTGGCGCCGACCGCCGCGAGCACGACGACCAGGCCGCGCGCGATCCAGCGCTGGCCGGCGTCGGAGCCGATCCACCCGCCGTGGCGCAGGCCGAGCCAGCGGGCGAGCCACAGCACCACCGCGCCCACGGCCCAGTGGCCGATCGTCGACGCCGAAATGGCCTCGGCCTGGCCGGCGGCGAGCCGCAGCAGCACGCCGCCGATCGGGTCCCACAGCGTGCCCGGGTCCTTGGCGACGAGCAGGAAGATCACGTCGCCGAGCAGGACCATCAGCCCGATCCGCGCCCACGCGAACCCGGCCCCGCCCCAGCGCGCGAGCGCGTAGAGGAAGAAGACCGCGATCAGGAACAGCGGGTAATCGGGGCTCGAGAACAGCATGGGGCGGCTACGGCGCCGTGCTCGGCGTGGCGCCGGGTAACGCAGTGTCGCTCGGCGTCACCGACGGAGGCGGCGGCTCGCTCGGCGCCGACGGCGGCGGGTGCTGCGCGGCGCGCCACCGGTCGTAGTCGCCGAGCACCGCGGCCTCGAGCGCGTCGGCCCACCACTGGTAGCCGAGGTTGGTCAGGTGGACGTGGTCCTTGTAGGCGATCTTGGGCTCGGCGAGCACCCACGTGTGCATGTGGTCGGCGCCGCCCATCGCCGCGAACGTATCGAAGAACGCGACGTGGTTGCGGGTCGCGGCGGCGTGCTCGGTCGAGATGATCTCGGCGAGCACGTGCGGGGTGCGCCACTCGCACTCGGGGATGACCGGCGCGTCCGGCGACGGCTCGCGGCCCTTCTTCTTGCCGCCGCCGCCGCCGCTGCCGCGATCGCAGGCCTTGCCCGCCTCGCGCGTGCCCATGTCGGGCGGGCCGAGGATCAGAATCGACGCGGTCGGCGCCGCGGCGCGGATCCGCAGCACGGTCTCGTCGAAGTAGCGCGCCATCGCGTCGAGCTCGAGGTCGGGATCATCGGCCTCGTTGGTGCCGTACTGCAGCACGACCAGCCGCGGATCGCGGCTCGCGAGCTGCTCGCCGATCACCGACCAGTCCCACGAGCGCAGGCTGCCCAGCCGCCGTCCGACGACGCCGAGCGAGTCGACGATCACGCCCGGGGTCAGCCGCTCCATCACCACGCCGAACAGGTCGACCACGCCGCCGCCGGTGTGCTCGATCGTCAGCTTGTGCGCGCCGTCGGTGACCGGGATAACCTGGCGCGCCGGGTGCGGCGGCTCGATCGCCGTGGTCCGGGTCTTGAGCGGCTGCCACGGCTGCTCGTCGACGCGGTAGCGCAGGCCGCCGTGGTCGGGCGCGGCGTAGTACAGCAGCTCGAACTGGCCAACCGACCGGCCCGCCGTGCACTCGCCGCAGGTCTCGACCCACAGCTGCGCGCCCTTGCTCTGGCCGAACACGCGCAGGCCGACGATGCCGAACGGCTCGCTGTCGCCCTTCTTGCCGCCGACCGCCGCCTTCCACGCGCCGCTCGCGCCGTAGCGCACGTCGCGCTGGTAGTAGTGGCGCGCGCTCGGCTTGCCGGCGGCGACCAGGCCGCGGCCGGCGTCGCCGAACCGGTGCTGCAGGGTCAGGCGCAGCCGCGAGGTCAGCGCGTCGCCGGCGGTATGCGAGTCGCCGAACACCAGCCACAGCACGCGGCCCGCCGGATCCGGCGCCTTGCGCTCGGCGGCGGCGAGGCCGGTGAACAGCGCGTCGAGCGTGCCGGCCGGCGCGTCGAGGAACCCGGCCGGGCGCGGCGCCTCGGCGTGCAGCGCCGGCGCGCCACGGACCGCGGCCGGCAGGGCATCGCTCGGCGCGGCCGCCGGCGGCTGGCGCGGCGGCTCGAGCAGCTG
>DASWOO010000383.1:0-2320 GCA_036404335.1 Kofleriaceae bacterium | reverse complement strand
GTCCATCAGATGGTCCTGCAGCTGGAGCGTCTCGGCCTGATCCGTCGCACGCCACGCCAAGCGCGCTCGATCGAGCTGTTGGTCCCTGCCGAGAAGCTACCCGTGCTTCAACCGATCAAAACCTCTGTGGCCGGGTACTAGTACACCAGGCCCAGCGTGCCGGCGACGCCGAGCGAGCGATCGGTCGCCCCCATGACGTCCTGCGAGCTGGGGTCGTTATCGCGGCCGGTCGCCAGCGTGCCGCCGGTGCCGAACGCCAGGTTGATCTGGCTGTACTCGGCGGCGAACCGCAGGTCGATGTTGGGCGACAGCGCGATGTCGAGCCCGGCGCGGGCCTCGACGCCGTACACCGTGCCCTTGCCGTAGCTGTTGTTGAGCACGACCGGGCCGGCGTCGAGCATCAGCAGGCCGTCGAGGCCGCCGTAGAGCGAGATCGTCGGCGACAGCGGCGTGCGGCCGGTGATGCCCGGCGAGATCGCGGCGTACTTGAAGTCGGGGGTGTCGAGCACGGCGCCCTTGAGCGCGGTGCGATCGGCGACGTAGGTCCGGCCGAAGTAGTCGAAGCCGAGCGCCAGGCTCGACGCCTCGCCGACCGCGAACCGGTAGCGCGCGCCGATCGCGTAGTGCGCCTGATCGATCGGCGCGGCGGCGGCGCCGCCGGGCACCTGGATCTTGAGCCCGAACGACTTGTCGTAGCTGACGGCGAGGCCGAGCCCGGCGCCGCCGCCCGGCGCGTCGCCGAACGAGAACGGGTAGAGCTCGCCGTCGATCCGCGCGCCGGCCGCGGACGTGATCACCGGCGGCGGCGCCTGCATGAACCCGCCGCGCGTGGCCCAGCTCAGCCGGCGCTGCGATACCGACGGGCCGACGCCGAGGTGGACGTGCTGCAGCGGCGGCTGGTCGCTATCGGCGAGCGCCTTGCCGTGCTTGCGGACCTTGGTCGTGCCGTCGTCGTCGCCGGGCTCCGCGACCTGCTTGCGCTTGGGCTTGGGCTTGGGGGCGTCGTCGGCGACCACCGGCTTGCGCTTGGTGGGGGCGTCGTCGTCGGCGAGCGGCTTGCGCTTGGTGGGGGAATCGTCATCGGCGAGCGCCGGCTTGCGCTTGGTGGTGGCGTCGTCGTCGGAGCTGGCGGCGAGCGACTTGGGCTCCTCGGCGCTGTCCTCGCTCGCGCCGTCGACCTTCTTCATGACCTCGTCGTGGACGCCGCGCCGGAACCCCGCGGAGGTCGTGGTCTTGAACTCGACGGTGAACCCGGCGCTCTCCTGGCCGCGGCGATGGACCTCGAGGTGCAGGGTCTTCTTGGCGCCGGCCTTGCCGACCTTGCCGTCGATCAGCGCGACGGCGTCGAGCTTGGCGAGCACCTTGCGGACGTCCTTGGCGGTCAGCTCGCCGTTCGCGCCGATCTTGGTCAGCTCGCGCTTGGTGTCCTTGGGGCCGACGACGACGAAGTCCTTGCCGGCGAGCGCGTCGACCACCGCCTGGGTGATCTTGCCGCCGGGATCACCGGCGAGCGGCGCGATCGCGATCTTGGTCTTCGGCTTGGCGAAGGCGGGTAGCGGGGTCGCGATCCACAGCAGGGCGATCACGAGCGGTAGGAGGCGCACCCACCAAGCATAGACGGCGTTCCGCACGGAGGTCGGATGATAGCGTGATCCAGCTGGCAGCGACCGTGTAACGTTTTCGAGTCGTCGACGGCTCAGGCCGGAAGTGACGCGATCGGCGGCATCGGCGGCGCCTCGAGCGTGACCGGGCCGAGGCTGCCGTGACGAAACTCGCGGACCAGGATCTCGGAGGCCTTATGCAGGTCGACGGTGCCGCCCGGCCGCAGCCCGCCGCGCCGCCGGCCGATCTCTGTGAGCAGCGCCTCCGGAGACCCGGGCAGCTCGGGGAGCTTGAACCGCGTGAGCAGCAGCACCGGGTAGCGCGCGAGCAGGATCCGCGCGCCGAACAGGCCGATCGTCAGGTAGTCGATCGCGGTGTCGGGGATCGAGCCGGCGAACGCGAGCGCGAGCGCGCCGGCCTCGTCCTCGATCTTGGGCCACATCAGGCCAGGGCTATCGGTGACGATCATCCCGCTGTGGGTGACCACGCGCTGCTGGACCTTGGTGACCGCGGGCCGGTCGCTGGTCTTGGCGACCGGGCGATCCATCAGCACGTTGATCAGCGTCGACTTGCCGACGTTGGGCACGCCGGCGATCAGCGCGCGCAGCGGCCGGTCCTTGGTGTGGCGCAAGCCGAGCCGGGCGATCGCGTCGACGACCCGCTTGCGGGTATCGCCCGCGCGCTCGGGGTTGGTCTTCATCGCCAGCACGCGCGGCAG
>DASWOO010000382.1:0-3144 GCA_036404335.1 Kofleriaceae bacterium | reverse complement strand
GCCCGACAGCGCGATCTCGAGGAACGCCTGCAGGCTGCCGAGGTCGAGGTTCCAGCGGGTCAGCGCGTCGCGGCGCGGCTTGATCGAGATCGCCGGCTGCAGCGAGGCCTTGACGATGCCGAGGTCGGCGACGCCGGGGACCTTGGCGATCTCGCCCTCGATCTTCTCGGCGAGGCCCTGGAGCTGATCGAGGTCGTCGCCGTACAGCTTGACTGCAACCTGCCCAAACTGACCGGAGATATTTTCCGCGACGTTGTCACGGATAGGCTGACTGAAATTGTACTCCAGACCGGGAATCGCCTTGAGGTTGCGATTCATGATGTCGACGAGATCGTCGATCGACTTGATCTCCGGCCGCCACTCGCCCATCGGCTTGAGCTTGACGAAGACCTCGAGGTTGTTGAGCAGGGTCGGGTCGGTGCCGTCCTCGGGCCGGCCGAGCTGGCTGAGCAGCTCGGTGACCTCGGGGACGCCCTGGCGCATCGTCTCGACGATCTTGGGCGTCAGCTTGCGGCCGTCGGTCAGCGAGATCGTCGCCGGCAGCGTGAACGTCACGTACAGCGAGCCCTCGTTGAGCTCGGGCAGGAACTCCGAGCCCAGCCGCGGCGCCAGGGCCACTCCGGCGGCGACCAGCGAGCCGGCGAACACCAGCACGGCTGCCGGGTTGCGCATCGCCGTGGTCAGCGCCGGCACGTAGCCCTTGCGCGCGACCTTGAGCAGCGGCGACTCGCGCAGCGCCCGGTGGCGGCGCAGCGCGTAAAAGCACAGGACCGGCACCAGGGTAAAGCTGACGATCATCGCGCCCATCAGCGCGCTGACCACGGTGTGCGCCATCGGCGCGAAGATCCGGCCCTCGACGCGCTGCAGCGCGAAGATCGGCAGATAGGCGGCCACGATGATCAGCAGCGAGAACAAGGTCGGCCGGCCGACCTCGCGGGCGGCGCTGAACACCGAATTGACCCGCTCGTCGGGCGACATGCGATTGTAGCTATCGCCCGCGGCGTGCTCGAACACGTGCTCGACGAGGATCACCGCGCCGTCGACGATGATGCCGAAGTCGACCGCGCCCATCGACAGCAGATTGGCCGACATCCCGCGGAAGTGCAGATAAATGAACGACGCCGCGAGCGACAAGGGAATGACCAGCGTCACCACCAGTGACGCGCGCACGGAGAGCAGGAATGCGAAGAGCACCAGACTGACCAGGATCGCGCCCTCGGCCAGATTGTGAAATACGGTCTCCAGCGTGGTATCGACCAGCTCGGTGCGATCGTAGAACGGCGTGATCCGGATCGTGGGCGGCAGCGAGTGCGCGTGGATCTCGTGGATCCGGTCGCGCAGCGCGGCGAGCACGACCGACGGGTTCTGGCCGCGCCGCATCAGCACGATGCCCTCGACCGCGTCCGGGTTGGCGCCGCGGGTGACCACGCCCTGGCGCGGCGCGTAGCCGACCGACACGGCCGCGACGTCGGACAGCCGGACGCCGGTGCCGGCGTGGAACCCGACCCGGACCTTGCCGATGTCGTCGATGCTCTTGAACGTGCCGATCGAGCGGATCACGAAGACCTGCTCGCCGCGCTCGACCGTGCCGCCCGAGGCGTTGGCCGAGGCGTTGGACAGCGCCTGGAACAGGTCGTCGAGCACGACGCCGAGCGACGCCATCTTCGTCGGGTTGGGCTCGACGTGGATCTCCTGGATCAGGCCGCCGTACGACACGACGTCGGCGACGCCGGGCACGCGCATGATCGCCGGCCGCACCGTCCAGTCCTGCAGGGTGCGCAGGGTCATCGGGTCGGCGCCCGGGCCCTCGAGCGTGTAGCGATAGACCTCGCCGATCGGCGTCGCCAGCGGCCCCAGGTCCGGCGAGATACCCGGCGGCAGGTTGGCGTCGGGGATGCGCTCCATGATCTGCTGGCGCGCGGTCAGCGGCTCGACCCCGTCGTCGAAGGTCAACGTCACGGCGGACAGGCCGAACAACGAGACCGAGCGCAGCCGGAACAGCCCGGGCACGCCGTTGAGCGCGCGCTCGAGCGGGATCGACACCCGGCGCTCGACCTCCTCCGACGGCTGGCCCGGATAGATCGTGATGACCTGGACCTGGGTATCCGTCGGATCGGGGAATGCCTCGATCGTCAGATTGCTATATGCGTAATAGCCGCCCGCGAGGACGGCAATCGCGAGAATAAATGTCAACAGGCGCGTGGTCAACGCGCCTCGGATCAACCGATCGATCATGTCGCCCCCGACGCTTAGTTATCGAGCTGGATCTGGTTATCGAGCAGGATCGCGCCCTGGACCACGACGGGGTCCTTGGGCGACAGGCCGGCGAGCACCGGCACCTTGCCGTTGCTCGGCGAGCCGACGGTGATGTCGCGGTGGACGAACGTGCCCTTGGCCTTGTCCTGGACGTAGACGTAGCTCT
Organism: Kofleriaceae bacterium; assembly: GCA_036404335.1. Lineage (GTDB taxonomy): Bacteria > Myxococcota_A > Polyangia > Haliangiales > Haliangiaceae > JABFXX01. Next base: position 722 of record DASWOO010000382.1, on the reverse strand, counting down.
TGGCGCCGTCGGACATCACCGCGTCGCTCGGCAGCGACACCGCCGCCTTGGTCGGATCGAAGAACCGGACCTGGGCGTACGCGTTGGGCCGGAGCAGGCCCTCGGGGTTGGCGAGCTGGACCCGGACCGGCACGGTGTGGCGCTCGGGATCGACCACCGCCGAGACCTGGGCGACGGTGCCGTCGAGCTCGGTGCCGGCGACGGCGACCTTGGCCTGGGCGCCCGCGGCGAGCGCGCCGGCGTCGGACTCGAACAGATCGGCGACGACCCAGACGAACGACAGATCGGCGACCGCCATCAGCGTGCCGCTGGTCGCGTCGACCTCCTGGCCGACCGCGATGTTCTTCTCGACGACCACGCCGTCGCGCGGCGCGGTGACGGTGAACGACGCGTCGCCGGCGCCGGTGACCCGCAGCGACGCGAGCTTCTGCTCGGACAGCTGGACCGCGAGCTCGGCCTCGGCGAGCTGCTGCTTGGCGGCGACCAGCTCCTTGCCCGGCAGCGACTGCGCGTCGACCAGCGCCTGGTTGCGGTCGAGGTTGACCTTGGCGGAGCCCTTGCCGATCTGCGCCTTCTCGCGATCGGCGCGCAGCTCGGCGAGGTTGGGGCTGGCGACGGTGTACAGCGCCGCGCCGGCCTTGACCCGCTGGCCGCGATCGACCGCGACCGAGGTGACCCGGCCGGCGAGCGGCGAGCCCAGGCGCGACGCGCGCGCCTCGTCG
>DASWOO010000381.1:0-2678 GCA_036404335.1 Kofleriaceae bacterium | reverse complement strand
AGTACGCCGAGGCGATCCTGTCCAAGGAGCACCTGTCGCGCGAGCTGGCGATCACGCGGATCCGCGACGCGCTGCACAAGTCCGGGATCGCCGGTGGCCGCGAGCTCGCGAGCGGCGACATCGCCCGCCGAGGCCGGCCATGATCGAGCAGCACGGCGCGCCGCTGGTGCTCAACGTCAACGACCACGTCGCGAACCTGTACATGGTCTCGAAGATGCTGCGCAACGCCGGGTTCCGGGTCGCCGAGGCCCGGACCGGCGAGGACGCGCTGCGGATCGCGGGCGCGGACAAGCCCGAGGTCGTCGTGCTCGACGTCCAGCTGCCCGATCTCTCCGGGTTCGAGGTCTGCCGCCGGCTCAAGGTGGCGCCCGAGACGCGCGACATCAAGGTCCTGCACACGTCGGCGGCGTTCGTGACGTCGTCGAACAAGCTCCAGGGCATCGAGGCCGGCGCCGATGGCTACCTGACCCAGCCGTTCGAGCCGCAGGAGCTGATCGCGGCGGTGCGGTCGCTGGCCCGGCTGCACGCGACCGAGAGCGATCTGATCGCGCGCAACGACGCGCTGGTCGCCGCCGATCACAGGAAGGACGAGTTCCTCGCGATGCTCGCGCACGAGCTGCGCAACCCGCTGGCGGCGATCCGCAGCGGCCTGCCGCTGCTCGACCGGTTCCCGCCGCACGACGACATCGAGACCCGGACCCGCGAGATCCTGCAGCGCCAGACCTCGCTGCTCGCCCAGCTGGTCGACGACCTGCTCGACGTCTCGCGGGTGACCCGCAACCGGGTCGAGCTGCACTTCGCCGAGGTCGATCTGTCGCGGCTGGTGACCCAGGTATGCGACGGGTTCCGCGGCCGCGTGATCGAGCCGCGCCGCCAGCGGCTGATCGTCGAGCTCCCGCCGGCGCCGGTCACGATCACCGGCGACGCCGGCCGGATCGAGCAGGTGCTGACCAACCTGCTAGACAACGCCAGCAAGTACGCCGACCCCGCGACGCAGATCGACGTCCGGCTGCGCCTCGACGAGGCTCGCCGCGCCGAGCTGACGGTCCGCGATCAGGGTATCGGCATCGACAGCCAGACGCTCGCAACGATGTTCGAGCTGTTCGCGCAGGCGCCGGCGACGCTCGAGCGCGCGCGGGGCGGGCTCGGCATCGGCCTGACGTTGTGCAAGTCGCTGGTCGAGCTGCACGGCGGCGAGATCACGGCGGCGTCTGGCGGGGTGGGGCTGGGCACGACGATGACGGTGCGGCTGCCGGTCTCGGCCAGGCCGGCCGTGGCCGCGCCGACGCCGGCGCCGATCGCGGCCCCGGCTCCCGCCAAGGCCGCGGTGTCGGTGCTGGTCATCGACGACAACGAGGACGGCCGCGAGATGCTGCGCGCGCTGTGCGAGCTGTACGGCCACGAGGTCGTCGAGGCGGGCGACGGCGAGGCCGGCGTCTCCCAGGCGATCGCGCACCGCCCCGACATCGCGTTCGTCGATATCGGGCTGCCGACGATCGACGGCTACGAGGTCGCGCGCCGGGTCCGCGCCGCGCTCGGCGATGGGGCCCCGCGGCTGGTCGCGCTGTCGGGCTACGGCTCGCCGCAGCACCGCGCGCTCGCCCTCGAGGCCGGCTTCGACGTCCACATCGCCAAGCCCATCGACAGCGCCCAGCTGCGTCGCGAGCTGGCCGCCGCCGCGCAGCGCCCAGCGCCCGGTGTAGCGTAGCCCGGTCGCCGAGCTGCTAGATCAGCTTGTCGAGCGTGATCGGCAGGCTGCGCACCCGCTTCTCGGTCGCGTGATACACAGCGTTGGCGATCGCCGCGCCGATGCCGGTGATGCCGATCTCGCCGATACCCTTGGCGCCGAGCGTGTTGACGAACGGATCCGGCTCCTCGACGATCATCACGTCCATGGCGGGGACGTCGGCGTGGACCGGCACGTGGTAATCGGCGAGGTCGCGGGTCACGTTCCAGCCGGAGCGGCGGTCGCGGACGGTGTGCTCCTGCAGCGCCAGGCCAATGCCCCAGACGAGGCCACCCTTGTACTGGCTGAGGGCGGTCTTGGGGTTCAGGATCTTGCCGGCGGCGTAGGCGGCGACGATCCGCGCGATCCGGATCTCTCCGGTGTCCGCGTCCGCCCGCGCCTCGACGAACACGGCGCCGTGCGAGTGGTACGCGTGGGTCTCGGGCCGCTTCTCGGTCTTGTGCTCGGCCGTGACCTCGGCCATGCCGGCCTGGACGACGACCTCGCCCCAGGTCTGGGTCGGGTGCCTGCGCATCGCCAGCAGCCGGTCGCGCAGCTTGCCGACGGCGATCTTGACCGCCGAGCCGGTGCTCGCCGCGGTCTGCGAGCCGCCCGACACCGGGGTCTCGGGGAACGCGGTGTCGCCGAGCTCGAACCGGACCTGCTCGACCGGGATGCCCATCGCGTCGGCGGCGATCTGGCTCATGATCGTGTACGTGCCGGTGCCGATGTCCTGGGTGCCGGCCTGGACCAGCAGCGTCCCGTCGGGCTTCATCCGGGCGATCGCCGACGACGGCGAGACCTTGGCGGGGTAGGTCGCGGTCGCCATGCCCATGCCGACGCGCCAGTTACCGTCGCGGGTCACGCCCGGACGCGGGTCGCGCTTGCCCCAGCCGAACCGATCGCCCGCGACCTTATAGCACTCGAGCACCGACTTGCTGGAGAACGGCTT
>DASWOO010000380.1:0-3293 GCA_036404335.1 Kofleriaceae bacterium | reverse complement strand
GCGCTGCCCGAGGTCTGGGCCGTCGGCCCCGCGACCGCCCGCGCGCTGGCCGACGCCGGGATCCCCGCGCGGCTGCCGGCCGGGGCGCGCGACGGCGCGAGCCTGGCCGCCGCGGTGATCGCCGACCGGGCGCTGCGCGGCCGCCGCGTCCTGGTCCCACGCGCCGAGGCCGGGCGCGACGAGCTCGTCGACGCGCTGCGCGCCGCCGGGGCCGAGGTCGACGCGGTCGCCGCCTACCGCACCGTGGCCGCGCCGGGCGACCACCCGGCGATCGCCCACGGCCTGGCGCTGCTCCGCGCCGGCGACGCCGCCGTGTGCGCGATGTTCGCGCCGTCGCAGGTCGCGGCCCTGGTCGACCTGCTGGGCCCGCTCGCGGCGCTCGCGACCCGGTTCGCCGCGATCGGGCAGACCACGGCCGCCGCCCTGCGCGCCGCGGGCGTCACCCGGCTCGTCGTGGCCGACGCCGCGACGCCGGAGCGCTTGGCCAACGCGGTCGCGGCGGTGTATCCCCTTCGGTCATGAACTACCCCGACTACCGCCCGCGCCGGATGCGGCGCACCGAGTCGCTCCGCCGCCTGGTCCGCGAGACGCGGCTGTCCGTCGACGATCTCGTGTACCCGCTGTTCTGCGTGCCGGGCTCGGGGATCGAAAAGCCGATCGGCTCGATGCCGGGCCAGTTCAACCTGTCGGTCGACAAGGCCACCGAGCACGCCGCGCGCGCCCACGACCTCGGCATCCCGGCGGTCCTGCTGTTCGGCATCCCCGAGCACAAGGATCCCGTCGGCAGCGAGGCGTGGAAGGACTCGGGCATCGTCCAGAAGGCGATCCGCGCGATCAAGAAGCAGTCGCCGAACCTGACGATCATGGTCGACGCCTGCTTCTGCGAGTACACCGATCACGGCCACTGCGGCGTGCTCCACGGCGGCGAGCTCGACAACGACGCCAGCCTCGAGAACCTGGCGCGCGCGGTGGTGTCGTACGCCAAGGCCGGCGCCGACGTCGTCGCGCCCAGCGGCATGCTCGACGGCTTCGTCGGCGCGTGCCGCGAGAGCCTCGACGAGGAGCACTTCGATCAGGTCGCGATCATGGCGTACTCGGCCAAGTATGCCTCGGGCTTCTACGGCCCGTTCCGCGAGGCCGTAGACTCGGCGCCGCAGCACGGCGACCGCCGCGGCTACCAGATGGACCCGGCCAACGTCGCCGAGGCGGTGCGCGAGGCCTCGCTCGACGCGCAGGAGGGCGCCGACATCGTCATGGTCAAGCCGGCGATGGCATACATGGACGTGATCCGCGCGGTCAGCGACGAGATCAACCTGCCGATCGCCGCCTACAACGTCAGCGGCGAGTACGCCATGATCGAGGCCGCCGCCGCCAACGGCTGGATCGACAAGGAGCGGATCGTGATGGAGACCCTGACCGGCCTGCGCCGCGCGGGCAGCGACATCATCATCTCGTACCACGCGCCGTACGCCGCCAAGCTGCTGGCGAAGTCGCGCTGACTACAGCCGGCCCTCGCGGGCGTACAGCGCGCTGACCGGTCGGTTGACGACCCAGCGCGGATCGTCGTCGGAGATCTCGCCGGCGACGAGCTGCTGGCGCAGCTCCTTCTCGCGCGCGGTGAGCTTGCCGACCTCGATCATGAACCGGTCCGCGCACTTCTTGTAGAGCGTCGGCCGCGGCTTCTCGGCGCACAGGTCGCTGTAGTCGATCGGCTTGCCGAACACCGTGATGATCGGCCGCTCGCGCCGCGCGTGCTTCTGGTGCGTGGTCCAGACGTCATCGACCACGTTGTTGCCCAGGCCCAGCTGGAACGCCGGAATCACCATCGGCCGGCCGAGCAGCGCCAGCTTGCCCACACCGGGCTGGGCTGGCAGAAACTTGTAGGGATCTTCTCCCTGGCCGCGCTTGCCTTCGGGGTGCATGCCCAGCACGTTCCCGGGGCGGCGGACGAGGTCGACCATTCGGTCCAGGGCGTCGTCGTTGAGCGCCCGGCGATCGCTCTGCCGGTAGATCGGCGGGTACATGGCCCCACCGGCCACCGCGGCGTTGACCAGGACGCCGAGCGGATGGTCATAGAAGAAATTGCTGCGGACGGGGAAGAACAGCCGCTTGGACCACGGCATCGGCGCCATGTAACAGGCCAGAAGCATGGCATATTGATCGAAGAAGCTGCGGTGGTTGGAGACCAGCATGATGCCGGTCTCCGGCTGGAGCGTCATCAGCTCGTCGAGGCCGTCGGCGATCATCCGGTGGGCGATCCCGGCCCGGACCCACACGTACGACACGCCGCGCAAGAACCGGGTCTGCAGCCACTTACCGGCGGGCGTCTCGTTGGCCAGCTCGCCGAATCGCAGGGCGAACCGTTCGATCGGGTTCAGCGGGACGTCACCCTTCTCGGAGGGCTTCTCCCCAGGCTTGTCGACAGACGCCTCGGGCATCCAGGACGATCTATCACGTCTGGCCTACCGCCAAAGCACACTGTGGACCGGGCGGTTTGGTCGGCCGGTCGATTGACGCCAGTCACGCGACCCCCTATTTTTCCCGCGGTTCGCCAAGGCAACATCCCGATGTCACTTGAATTCTCCGCGGACGCCCACAAGAAGATCGCGGCGGCATGCGAAAGATATCCGACCAAGCAACCGGTCGTGATGTTCGCGCTGCACCTCGCACAGAAGGAGCACGGTCATCTCTCCGATGACGCGCTTCGCCTGGTCGCGAGGACGCTCGATCTCCCCTACGCGCACGTCTATGGCGTCGCGACCTTTTACACGATGTACCGGCGCGAGCCGGGAGGTCGTCAGACGATCCGGATGTGCACGAACATCTCGTGCATGCTGCGCGACGGCTACGCCGTGCTCGAGGCGTTCGAGGCCCACCTGGGCCTCAGGCGCGGCGAGTCGAACGCCGAGTTCAGCCTCGTCGAGGAAGAGTGCATCGCCGCCTGCGCCAACGCGCCGTGTGCGGTGGTCGGGACCGAGTACGTGCTCGACATCGAGCCCGGTGAGGTCCCCGACATTATCAAGCGGCTGCGCGCCAATCCCCACCCCGAGTCCGAGGTCGTGTAGATGCCCACCGAGATCGGCACGCGCCTGGTCACCGCTCGCTTCGGTAACAACGACGCGCGCACCCTGGCCGGCTACGAGAAGACCGGCGGCTACGCCCAGCTCCGCAAGGCGCTGTCGATGCGCCCCGAGGACATCACCAACGAGGTCAAGGCGTCGAACCTGCGCGGCCGCGGCGGCGCGGGCTTCGCCACCGGCGTGAAGTGGGGCTTCGTCCCCAAGGACGCCAAG
>DASWOO010000379.1:0-5103 GCA_036404335.1 Kofleriaceae bacterium | reverse complement strand
CGTTCCTCCTGGCCGACGCGACGGGCGAGGTCGCGCCGATCGACGATACCCAGGTGCCGGTGTTCTATCGCCTGGTCCGCGGCATGGACCCGGCGCGGATCTGCGAGCTATTGACCCAGGCCGCCGCGGTGCTGCCGCCGCTGCCGCCGCGCGAGCCCGATCCGGCGCTGGCCGCCGCGATCGCCGAGCACGTCAAGCTGCTGGCCGAGGCGCACGAGCCCGGTGACGCGGCGCGCGCCGCGATCGCCGCGGTCACCGCGCTGGCCGGCGCGACCCGCGCGCATTGCCTGTACTGCGACGACGAATCCGGCCGCGCCTGGTCGGGCGCGCCGCCCGCGCCGACGGCCCCGCCCGAGCACGGCGCCCCCGACACCGGCATCGAGGTCGCCGACGCGCCCGAGTCGCCGCTGTCCGCCGGGCTCGCCGGGTTCGCCGCGCGCGCCGGGGTCGGCGTCGCGGTGCCGCGCGCCGGCGACGATGCGCTGTACCGCGCCGACATCGACGACCCGGGCGGCACCGGGCGCGAGCGGCTCGCGGTCCAGCCGGTCGCCGGGCCCGACGGCCACGTCCACGCGGTGCTGATCGCGGTGCGCGACGAGGCCCGCCCGCCGTTCACCCGCGGCGAGCTCGACAAGCTCGCGGCGCTCGCCTCGGCCTGGGCGCCGTACCTGATGCAGATGTCGATGCGGGTCGAGGCCGAGGACATCCTCGCCGAGCGGCTCGACCGCGGCCCGTCGGACATGTTCCGCCAGGAGGCGATCATCCACCTGGTGCGGCGCGGCCAGCGCGGCGACGTGATCCGGGTCCACCCCGGCTGGGTCCGCGCGGCGTACTGGCTGGTGCTCGCGGCGCTCGCCGCCGCCGCGATCTACATCGGGTTCGCCCAGGTCCACCAGTACGCCGAGGGCCCGGCGGTGGTGCAGTTCACCGGCCGCCGCGAGCTGCTCGCCCACGAGGCCGGCACGATCGCCTCGCTCGACGCGGTGCGCGGCCAGCACGTCGCCCGCGGCCAGGTGCTCGCCCGGATGCACGACGCCGAGCAGCTCGGCCAGCTGCGCAACCTCGAGACCGAGTTCGAGAGCAAGCTCGTCGCGTACCTTCAGGCGCCGACCGATCCGACCGCGCGGCAGGCGCTGGGCCAGATCCGGTCCGAGCGCGACGCGGCGCGGATCAGCGTCGAGTCGCGGACGATCCGCGCGCCCGAGGCCGGCGTGGTCAAGGAAGTCCTGGTGCGCGACGGCCAGAAGGTCGAGCCCGGCAGCGTCGTGCTGTCGCTGGTCGAGGACACCAGCACCGAGGGCCTCAAGCTGATCGCGTTCCTGCCCGGCGGCGAGCGGCCGCGGCTGCGCGCGCACCAGCCCGTCCGGCTGCGCCTGCCCGGCTACCGCGACGCCTATTTGACCAGCGAGGTCCGCGCGGTGTCCGAGGTGCTCGGCGCCGCCGAGGCCCGCGCCCGGTTCCTCGGCGACCGGCTCGGCGACAGCCTGCCGCTGACCGGCACGGTCGTCGTCGTCGAGGCCCGGCTGTCGTCGGTCGACTTCACGTCCGACGGCGAGCGCTACCAGCTGCACGACGGGATGGTCGGCCAGGCCGAGGTCCGCATGCAGTCGCGCTCGCTGCTGGTCGCGCTGATCCCGGGGCTGCACTGATGGGGCTGACCACGCTGCCGAGCGAGGACCGCGCCGAGCAGGCGACCGCCGCCGAGCTGTTCCCGTCGCTCGAGAAGCTGGCGCGCGCCCGGCGCGGCAAGCGCGTGCCGTTCGTCCAGCAGCTCGAGGCGACCGACTGCGGCCCGGCGTGCCTGGCGATGGTGCTCGGGTTCCTCGGCCGCGACGTCAACCTCGACGAGGTCCGCGAGGCCGCCGGCGGCAGTGGCCGCGACGGCACCGACGCGCTCGCGATCGTCCGCGCCGCGGAGTGGTTCGGGCTGCGCAGCCGCGGCATCGCGATCGACGTCGCGTCGCTGCTGAGCTTGCCGGCCGGCTCGATCCTGCACTGGGAGTTTAACCACTTCGTCGTGTTCGAGCGGATCTCGAAGAAGGGCATCGAGATCGTCGATCCCGGCATGGGCAAGCGCGTGGTGTCGGCGGCGCGATTCAGCGAGTCGTTCACCGGCGTCGCGCTGGTGTTCGAGCCGAGCGACACGTTCGAGGCCAAGCGGCGCGGCAACGGCCGGTTCGGCTGGTACTGGCGGCAGCTGATCGGCCAGCGCGAGGTCCTGCAGCGCGTGATCGTCACGTCGATCCTGTTGCGCGTGTTCGCGCTGGCGCTGCCGCTGGTCACCGCGGTGATCGTCGATCGCGTCGTGCCGCGCAGCGACAAGAACCTGCTCCTGGTCGTCGCGATCGGCCTCGGCGGGCTGCTCGTGTTCCAGCTGGTCACGACGCTGGTCCGCTCGCACTTGCTGCTGCAGCTGCGGACCAACCTCGACACGCGCCTGACCCTGGGCTTCGTCGATTACCTGTCGCGCCTGCCGTACGACTTCTTCCAGCGCCGCTCGGCCGGCGACCTGCTGATGCGGGTCAACAACAACGCCACGGTGCGCGAGATGCTGACCAGCAACACGCTGTCCGCGATGCTCGACGGCGTGCTGGTCGTCGGCTACGCGGTCTTGATCCTGGTGATCACGCCGCTGATGGGCGGCATCGTGATCGGCCTGGGCGTCGCGCAGATCACGGTGTTCTACGCGTCGCGCCGCGGCTATCGCGAGCTGATGGCGCGGTCGCTCGAGGCCCAGGCGCGGTCGCAGTCGCACCTGGTCGAGATGCTGCACGGCATGGAGACGCTCAAGGCCGCGGCGGCGGAGTCGCGCTCGGTCGAGCGCTGGTCGAACCTGTACGTCGACGAGCTCAACGTCGCGCTCGAGCGCGGCCGGCTGAGCGCGATGGTCGACGCGGTGTCGAGCCTCTTGACCGTCGGCTCGCCGCTCCTGATCCTGCTGCTCGGCGCGCTGCAGGTCATCTCGGGCGCGCTGACGCTCGGCGAGATGCTCGCGATCAACTCGCTGGCGATCGGCCTGCTCACGCCGCTGTCGGCCATGGTCAGCAGCGCGCTGCAGCTCCAGCTGCTCGGCAGCTACATGGACCGGATCGACGACGTGCTGCGGACGCCGCCCGAGCAGACCGGCAAGGACCTGGCGCGCGCGCCGCGGATCACCGGGCGGATCTCGCTGCAGCACGTCTCGTTCCGCTACGGCGACATCCTGCCGTTCGTCGTGCGCGACGTCTCGGTCGAGATCCGGCCGGGCATGACCGTCGCGATCGTCGGCCGCTCGGGCTGCGGCAAGTCGACCCTGGCGCGGATGATCGCCGGGCTGTACGTGCCGACCGAGGGCCGCGTGCTGTACGACGGCCACGATCTCAAGCAGCTCGAGCTCAAGTCGCTGCGCCGGCAGATCGGCGTGGTGTTCCAGGCGCCGTCGCTGTTCGCCGGCTCGATCCGCGCGGCGATCTCGCTGAGCGATCCCAGCGCCACGCTCGACAAGATCGTGGCGGCGGCGCAGACCGCGGCGGTCGACGAGGACATCCGGGCGATGCCGATGGGCTACGACACGATCCTGTCCGACGGCGGCGCGTCGCTGTCGGGTGGCCAGCGCCAGCGGATCGCGCTGGCCCGCGCGCTGGTTCACAAGCCGCAGCTGCTGATCCTCGACGAGGCGACCAGCGCGCTCGACAGCGAGACCGAGCGCCGGGTCAGCCAGAACCTCGAGGACCTCCGGTGCACGCGGATCGTCCTGGCCCACCGGCTGAGCACGATCGTCCACGCCGATCTGATCCTGGTGATGAGCGACGGCGAGGTCGTCGAGCACGGCACCCACCCCGAGCTGCTCGCGCGCGGCGAGCACTACGCCCGGCTGGTCGCGGCCCAGCTCCAGACCTCGCAGCGAGGCGAGGCGTGAGGCGGCTGCTCGCCGGGCTCCTGCTCGTCGCCGGCTGCCACCCGAGCGACGGCAGCGACAGCGCCGAGCCGGCCGAGGCGCTTGTCCCGTCGCCCGCGTCCGACGAGCGCGCCGACGACAAGCCCGGATTCATCGCCGCGATCACCCCCGAGCACCAGGCCGACGTCATGGCGCCGTACACCAGCGCGAGCGCCCGGCTCGCGGTCAAGCTCGGCGACGTGATCATCCGCGGCCAGGTCCTCGCCCGGCTCGACGACCGCCAGCTCCGCCAGGAGCTCGACGCCGCGCGCGCCCAGGCCAACACCGCCGCCGCCGCGATCCGGCAGGCCGAGGTCGAGAAGCGCGGCGCCGAGATCGTCGTCGAGCGCGAGACCAAAGCCGAGGCCGAGGGCGTCGGCTCCCGCGCCGACCTCGCCGCCGCCGAGCAGGCCGTCAGCAAGGCCGCCGCCGCGATCAGCGTCGCCCGGGCCGGGGCCGAGGAGCGCGCCACCCAGATCGCGCGGCTCGAGGCCCACCTGCGCGAGATGACCCTGGTCGCGCCGATCGACGGCCACGTCGCGATGATCTACCCGCAGGACGGCGCGCGCGTCGAGGAGGGCCGCCCGGTGATCCGCGTCATCTCCGGCGGCGTGTTCGTCAAGTTCGCCATCCCCGCCGAGCGCGTCGGCGCCCTCCACCTCGGCGACCGCGTCGACCTCCGCCTCGACCGCCGGCCCCAGCCGCTGACCGCGATCGTCCGCCACATCTCCCCCGAGCTCGACGCCGTCGCCCAGATGATCCTCGCCGACGCCGAGCTGGTCTCGCCCCCGCCCGACCTCCAGCCGGGCACCGTCGGCCGCATCCTGCCCCGGCTCGCGCCCGTACCGAAGACCAGGTAGTTGGCCGTACCCTCATCCAGGCCCGGACGTGGCTGTCTGCGCGACGGATGCAGCACGAGCCGACCGAGCCGCCGAATGCAAGGCGGGTTCCGTGGACCGAGGGAGACTTCATTGATGCGCCTGATGTACATGGCAGTACTGTTGCTCGCGGCCGGGCAGACCGCGCAGGCCGACCCCGCCAGCGTCGGGAAGCTCGCCGGCATCGTGACCTACGATGACGGCCAGGTCGCGGCTGGTGCGACGGTCGTGATCTCGGAGGCCAAGACGGCGATTCGCCGGGCCGTGGCGACGACGGATGCCCGGGGCCGGTACGAGGCGGCGTTGACC
>DASWOO010000378.1:0-4431 GCA_036404335.1 Kofleriaceae bacterium | reverse complement strand
CCGATCATCCCGCCGGTGCACGACTCGGCGGTCGCGACCGTCGTCCCGGCCTCGATCAGCCGGCGCACCGTGCGATCGACCAGGTTCTCGTCGCCGTCGCCGTACAGGATCCCCGGCAGCCGCGCCCGGATCCCGGCGTCGAGGGTGGCCAGGGTGCGGTCGGCGGCGGCCGCGTCGGGGCCGCGCACGACCAGCTTGACCAGGGTCTCGGGGAACTTGACCTGATAGTGGATCGACACGCCCGGCCGGCCGTCGATCAGCCCGCGGCAAGCCTGCGAGATCTGCGATTCGCCCTTGCCGAACACCCGGTAGACCCGCCGCGCGATCCGCTCGACCTCGCCGCCGGCCTCGCGCAGCTCGACAAATCGCCGCTCCAGGCCGGCCTCCAGGATCGAGGCGATCTCGCGCGGGAAGCCCGGCAGGCAGATCACCGGCACCCCGGCGACCGGGATCTCGAAGCTGGGCGCCAGCCCGGCCGGGTTGGCGAAGACTCGGGCCCCGGCCGGGATCCGGACCTGGCGCAGCTGGATCACCCCGAGCGGGGTGTCCGATCTCTGCGCGAACCAGGCCTCCAGCTTCTGCCGGGCGGCCGGGTCGGTGACCGGGGCCACGCCGGCCAGCCGGGCCAGGACGTCGACGGTCAAGTCATCCTCGGTCGGCCCCAGGCCCCCCGAGCACACGACCAGGTCGGCCCGGGCGACCGCCTGGCGCACCGCGGTGGCGATGTCGGCCTCGTCGTCGGTGCAGCTGGTCATCCAGCGGGTGGTGATGGACAGGTCCCACAGCCGTGCCGCGAGGTGAGACGAGTTCGTGTCGACGATCTCGCCACGGCACAGCTCGTCCCCGATCGTCAAGATCTCGGCGCGCATGCATCGCGACCATAGCGCGAGCCGGGCAACCGCGAGTCGTCCGGGCGGATACAACGCCACGCGGTTGACGCGCCGCCGACGCGCTGCCTATCATTTCGCCCACGCGGAGGCCTTTCGGCTCCGCAGGACCCTTGATGAAGATCCGCTACGCCGCCAAGACAGACGTGGGCATGAAGCGGACCCACAACGAGGACTATTTCTCGTTGATCGAGGACGAGCAGCTGTTCCTCGTCGCGGATGGGATGGGTGGCCACGCCTCTGGCGAGGTCGCGTCCAAGATGGCCGCCGAGACGATCGGCGAGTTCTATCAACGGACCCGCGAGGACGAGGACGCGACGTGGCCCTACAAGATGGACCGCTCGCTGTCCTACATCGAGAACCGGCTCGTCTGCGGGATCAAGCTCGCCAACCTCCGCATCTTTGAAACCTCCAACCGCGACCTCCGCTACAAGGGCATGGGCACGACGATCGTGTCGACCCTCGTCGCGGGCGACAAGATCTACGTCGGCCACGTCGGTGATTCGCGGGTCTATCGCGTGCGCGAGGGCGGGATCAGCCAGCTGACCCGCGACCACTCGCTGCTCGAGGACTACAAGGAAGCCAAGCCGGACATGACCGAGGAGGAAGAGCGCAACTTCCCCCACAAGAACGTGATCACGCGTGCGCTCGGCATGCGCGAGACCGTCCAGGTCGACATCCGCAGCCACCAGATCAAGAGCGGCGACGTCTACATCCTGTGCTCGGACGGCCTGTCCGGCATGGTGGTCGACAACCAGATCGGTCAGATCGCCTCGAACGCCAAGAGCCTCGAGCGCGCGGTCGCCGAGCTGGTCGACGCGGCGAACAGGAACGGCGGCACGGATAACGTGACGACGCTGCTCCTGCAGTGCCTGTCGGCGTAGCCGCGGTAGATTGCGGGCATGACCCGCTATCGAGTCACCGCCGGTTCGCTGACCGTCCAGGCGCGATCGAAGGTGCACGACACCACGACGGTGTGGAGCCGGCTCGCCGGCGAGATCGTGGCCGACGCCGAGACCCTGGCCGAGGTCGGGGCGACCGCTCGGTTCACGGTCGACATGACCGCGTTCGACGCCGGCGACTTCCTGAAGAACCGCAAGCTGCGCAAGGACTTCGAGCTCGAGCGCCACCCGCAGGCGACGTTCGAGCTGACCGCGGTGCGCAGCGTGGTGCGCGACGGCGCGTCGTTCACCGCGACCGCCGAGGGCAGCCTGGGCTGGCGCGGCAAACAGGTCGGGCTCGTGCTCGAGGGAGGCGGTACGCTCGATGCCATGGCGGTGTCCGCGAACGCGACGTTCGAGCTCGATATCACGACGCTGGGCCTGCAGGCGCCGCGGTTCCTGATGTTCAAGGTCGAGGACGAGGTCCGCGTGACGGTGAAGCTCTCGGGCGTGGCGGAGGCAGCGTGAGCCGCGCCCTCCGCTTGGCCATCCTCGGGCTCGGGCTCGGGCTCGCGGCCTGCAACAGCGAGCCCGAGTTCGCCGGCATCGGCCCGTGGCGGTTCGGCCACACCACGCTCGGCAACGTCAAGGAAGGCGTGTGCCAGCCGACCGATCTGATGGACGGGCGCAAGGGCACGTGGTGCTTCGCGCAGCGGCCGTTCAAGATCGGCAGCAGCACCACCGAGATCGACCTGTACTTCCTCGGCACCGAGAAGACCGCGCCGCTGATCGAGATCCAGCTCAAGGTCCGCGGCTGCCACGAGGATCAGGTCGATCAGTGGATGCGCACCGCGTTCGGCCCGCCGATCGAGAACAAGCCGACCCGCGGCTACTGGAAGAACTCGTTCCTGTGGGCCGCGGCGATGATGCCGAGCGAGCCCGGCCGCTGCCTGGTCCACCTGCTGCCGCTGACCGAGAACGCCGAGATCGATCGGGTCAAGCAGCTCTGAGCGAGCTCAGGGCTTGGGCAGCAGCGCCCTGGGGAACGTGTTGGGGATCGTCGGCACCTGGTGCTCGTACAGCCAGGTGTACGTGAAGAACGTGCCGAGCACGCGCTTGGTGTAGTTGCGCGCCTGATCGTCGACGATGCCCTCGACGAACTCGTCGGCGTCCCACGTGCCGCGCGCCCGGAGCATCTTGCGCACGGCGGCCGGGCCGGCGTTGTACGACGGCGGGACCAGCAGCACGAAGTTGTCCCAGGTCTTGAACAGCGAGCCGAGGAACCGGCTGCCGATCGTCACGTTCTTCTCCGGATCGCGCAGGTTCTCGCGCGTCGGATCGATCCCGGTGCCCTTGGCGAAGTCCTTGGCCGTCGGCGGGATCATCTGGGTCAGGCCGATCGCGTTGGCGTAGCTCTCGTCGATCGGATCGAACCCGCTCTCCTCGCGGACGATCGCGACCTGCATCGCGATCGGCACCTTGTTGAGCGCCGCGTGGCGCGTCAGGATCTCCCAGTAGCCCCGCGGGTACGCGATCAGCCAGCGCGCGCGGTTGGCGCCGACCGGCCACTGCGTGCGGTAGTCGAGGATGTGCCAGCGGGTCGGCCACACCGAGGTCGCGAACCGCCCGGCGCGATCGTAGAGATACGCGACCGCCCACAGCTTCTCGATCTTGTCGGCGTCGTCGACCCGCTTCTTGTCGGCGGGCGCGCTGAGCCCCAGCTTCTTGAGCTCGCGCTCCGCCGGCACGCCCAGGCCGATGCGCAGGAGCTCCATCGCGCGCTGGAACCCGGGCGAGCCCCACTCCGGCCGCGGCTTGAACGTGAACGCCGGCGCCTTGGGATCGAAGCCCGGCGGATCGGCCGACAGCTCGGCCACCGTCGAGGCGTACAGCTTGGCGTCGGTCTCGCGGATCCGGTTGAGCGCGAGCAGCGCGTAGTACGCCGCCGGCGCGACCTTGATCGTCGCCTGCCACGACGCGATCGCCTCGGCGGGCTTGCCCTTGGCGGCGTAGGCCCGGCCGAGCCAGTACTGGGCCTCGCCCTCGCCGTAATAGTTGTCGTCGTGCGGCACGAGCGCGAGCTGCTTCTGCCACGCCTTGACCGCCTCGTCGTAGTGCTGGTCGCGCCACGCGTGCCAGCCGAGCCGCCACATCGCCTCGGCGAGGTTATCGCCGGTCGGGAACCGATCGGGCAGCGACGACAGCGTCGCCTCGGTCTTGGCCGCGTCGTTCAGCGAGGTGTACTCCTCGGCCTCGCGCAGCAGCGCGTCGTCGGCGTAGCTGTGCTTGGGGTCGATCGTCTGGGCGGTCTGGTAGCGCTGGATCGCGACGTCGTGCTGGCCGATGAACGAGTACGATCGGCCCGCCTGGTAGTTGCTCTTGATCTCGAGGTCGACGTTCTTGGCGTCCTTGCACGCGGCGGCCGCCTCGTCGAACATCGTCGACGCGCCCCGGCGATCGCGCGCCTTGAACCGGCTCTGGGCCTTGTGATATGCGGCGATGCACCTGTCGGCCGGCGCGATCTTGGGGTCATGGAGCGCGCCGTCGAACGCGGCCTCGGACTCGGGGTTGCGCATGCCGTCGAACAGCTGCATGCCGCGCGCGATCTGCTCCTTGGCCGACGTGGCCTCGAGCTTGGCCGCGTCGAGCTGGTGGGCCGCCGC
>DASWOO010000377.1:0-9044 GCA_036404335.1 Kofleriaceae bacterium | reverse complement strand
GATTGCGCGGTGAAGCCCCGCCGGGCCTGCAATTCACCGGCGAAGAGGGCCGGCAGCACATCGGCCGGTACGAGGTCATCAAGACCATCGGCAAGGGCGCGATGGGCGTGGTGTACAAGGCGCGCGATCCGCTGCTCGATCGCGTGGTCGCGGTCAAGACCATCATGTCGCCGCAGGGCCAGGGCCGCCGGGTGCGCTCGGCGTTCCTCGAGCGCTTCCAGCGCGAGGCCAAGGCCGCGGCCAAGATGCAGCACCCGGCGATCGTGACGATCTTCGACGTCGGGCTCGACGAGGAGTCGGGCGCGCCGTTCATGGTGCTCGAGTACCTGCCGGGCGAGTCGCTGGCCGACCGGCTCGATCGGGTGCGGTTCCCGCTGGCCCGCGCGGTGTCGATCGCGCAGGAGCTGGCGTCGGCGCTGTCGTTCGCCCACCGCCAGCGCATCGTCCACCGCGACGTCAAGCCGGCCAACGTGCTGCACGCCGGCGACAACCGGTGGAAGCTGGCCGACTTCGGCATCGCGCGCATGCCGGACTCGGACCTGACCCAGGTCGGCATCTTCATGGGCACGCCGGGCTACTCGCCGCCCGAGGCGATCCGCGAGGGCCGCTACACGCCGCAGGCCGACGTGTTCGCGTGGGGCGCGGTGTTCTACGAGCTGCTGTCGGGCCGGATCCCCTACGAGGGGCCGGACACCAAGACCACCAACGGCTACGTCGTGCAGGGCAACGCGCTGTCGCCGGCGCGCCACGACGCATCGATCCCCGAGCCGCTCGCCGCGGTCACGATGACCGCGTTGCAGTCGTCGGATCGCCAGCGGTTCAAGGACGCGTCGGAGGCCGAGCAGGCGCTGCGCGAGGCGTGGGACCGCTGCCTGACCCAGGGCCTGGTCCATCCTGCGGTGCTGGCGATGGACGAGATCCCGCACGACAAGGTCAGCGCGCGGATGCACGAGGTCCGCGGCGTCGCGCGGATGTCCGCGCCGATGCCGGTGCCGGTACCGGTTCACGCGCTACAGGACTCGGCCGAGCTGCGCGCGCTCGACGACGAGCCGCTGATCGTCGAGAGCAGCAAGAAGCCGCGGATCACCGACGACGATCCGACCATGCTCCAGGTCCGGATCGAGGACATGCGCAACAAGGAATCGGCCGCCCGCGCGGTCGCCGCCGAGCGCGACCGGCCGAGCCAGAAGGCCAAGGTCCTCGACCGGCCCGACCCGGCCGACGTCCCGCTGCCGCGCGGCAGCAACGGCATCGGCCGGCTCGACGACGCCGCGGTCGAGTCCAAGATCTCCACGGCGACGACCGGCCGCACCATCGCCGACGTCAAGCGCTCGCGGCTGCCGCTGATCCTGGCGCTCGTCATCCTCGCGCTGGTCGTCGCCGGCGTCGCGTTCGCCTACGTCCGCGGGTTCATTACCATCGGCACCGTCGGCAAGCCCGGCTGAGCTACAGCAGGTCGGCCACGGCCTCGGCGCAGCCGCGGCACAAGGTGTAGCCGGCGCCGCCGTGGCCGTAGTTGTGGATGATGCGGCCGGCGCGCTCGAGGCGGATCTCGGGGCGGTAGGGGCGCAGGCCGGCGCGGACGCGGACGAGCGGGCCGATCGCCAGGCCGAGGGCCGCGGCCTGGGCGAGGATGCGGTCGGTCAGCGCCGGGTCGATCGGCAGGGCGGCCGACGGGACGTCCCAGGCACAGGCCGAGGCGCCGCTCCAGGGTAGGGAGCAGCCGCCGAGGACGAGCTCGCGGCTGCGCGGGATGGCGTAGAACAGCGCGTCGGGGTCGCGCTCGTCGGTGATCGTGATGGCGCGATCGACGGCGCCCGGCTCGACGATGGCGACCTGGCCGAGCAGGGCGATCATGGCGGTGTCGCCGGCGAGCCGGCGGGCGGCGAGGCCGGCGCAGTGGACGACGACGTCGCCGGGCTCGGCGTCGAGCGCGTCGACCGCGCGGTGCGCGATCGGGCGGCGCAGGCGCGACGCGAGCCACGGCAGGAACCGGGCGGGCTCGATCGCGATCGAGCCGTAGCGCCAGGCGGGCGGGCCGCCGGTGACCGGGGCGGGCGCGCGGTCGACGGTGATGTGGGCGGCCCACCACGGGGCGGGCGCGTCGGGCCGCGCGGCGTCGTGGGTGATCTCGTAGCCGGTGATCGCGGCGACGCCGGGCTCGCCCACCAGCTGGGTCAGCCACGCGCGGGTGTCGGCGGCCCAGCGCGCGACGCGGTCGGGCGGGCCGGCGCGGTACGGGAACCAGCAGGCGCCGGCGACCGACGACGTGATCGCCTCGCCGGTCGCCGCGGCGACGACCTGGACGTCGTGGCCGCGCTCCTCGAGCGTCAGCGCCGTCACCAGGCCGGTGACGCCGGCGCCGACCACCGTGATGTTCATGGTGCGCTCGGGCCGCGCTCAGCCGGTGACGGGCGCCAGGCCCTTGGCGGCGCGCAGATCGCGCACCAGCTTGGCCTGGCCGTCGGCGTGGTAGCTCGAGCGGACCAGCGGGCCGGACACGACGTGGGTGATGCCGGCGTCGCGCGCGAACTGCTCGAGCTCGGCGAACTCGGTGGGGTGGACGTAGCGCTCGATCGCCAGGTGCTGCTTGCTCGGCGCCAGGTACTGCCCGAGCGTGACGATGTCGACGCCGAGCCCGGCCAGCTCGCGCAGCACCTGCTCGACCTCGTCGCGGGTCTCGCCCAGGCCGAGCATCAGGCCGGTCTTGGTGACCGCGTCGCGCTTGCGGGCGTGCTCGAGGATCTTGTAGCTGCGCGGGTAGCTGGCCTGGACCCGGACGGCGCGCGACAGCCGCGGCACGGTCTCGAGGTTGTGGGCGAACACGTCGGGGTCGGCGTCGAGCACGATGTCGACCAGCTCGGTCTTGCCCTTGAAGTCGCCGGCCAGGATCTCGAGCGTCATCTGCGGGCACGCCGCCTTGACCCGCTGGATGGTCTCGGCCCAGTGCGCGGCGCCGAAGTCGGCCAGGTCGTCGCGATCGACGCAGGTGATCACGGTGTGCTCGAGCGACAGCCGGCCGAGCATCTCGGCGACCCGGCGCGGCTCGTCGGGGTCCGCCGGCAGCGGCCGGCCGGTCGTGACATCGCAGAACCGGCACGACCGGGTGCAGATGTCGCCGAGGATCATGATGGTCAGCGCGCGGCGCGTCCAGCACTCGCCGATGTTGGGGCAGCTCGCGCTCTCGCACACGGTGTGGAGCTGCAGCTCCTTGACCATGTCGCGCAGCTCGAAGTACGCCGGCTTGTTCGGCAGCGTCGCCCGGATCCACTCCGGGTGGCGGCGGCGCGTCGGGGGCGGCGCGCTCGGCTCCGCCGGGACCGCCGGGATCAGTTGTCCCACCACCGGCAAATGCACCCGCGTGTCGGTCGACATCCAGCGATGGATACCGCGGAACTCGCCCGAGGGCTACAGCGTCGCTCCAGCGGCGCTACAGGTCGACGGCGTGGCCCAGCGCGTCCTCGGTGGCGATGCGGACCGCCTCGGCGAACGTCGGGTGGGCGTGGATCGTGTACGCCAGGCTCTCGGCGTTGACCTCGGTGGTCTTGGCCAGCGCCAGCTCGGCGATCAGATCGGTCACGCCCGGGCCGATCAGGTGGGCGCCGACCAGCGCGCCGGTCTCGGCGTGCCAGATGACCTTCACGAAGCCGTTGGGCTCGTTCGCGGCCATCGCCTTGGCCAGCGCGCGGAACGGCATCTTGCCGACCTTGATCGGGATGTCCTGCTGCCGCGCCTTCTCCTCGGTGAGCCCGACCGAGGCGATCTCCGGGTGGCAGTAGGTGCACGCCGGGATCACGTCGTAGCGGACCTCGGGCGCGTGCACGCCGGCGATCGTCTCGGCGACGAACACGCCCTCGGCCGACGCGACGTGCGCCAGGCCGCGGCCGATCACGTCGCCGATCGCCCACAGCCCGTCGCCGCAGCGGTTCTGCGCGTCGACCTTGATGAACCCGCGGTCGAGCTCGACCCGGTGCGCCTCGAGCCCGAGGTTCTCGGTGTTGGCCGCGACGCCGACGGCGACGAGCAGGATCTCGGCCTCGAGCGTCACCGCGTCGCCGCCGCCGACCGGCTCGGCGGTGATCGCCACGTGGTCGCCGGTGTGCTTGGCGGAGGTCAGCTTGTGGCCGACCAGCGACTTGATGCCGCGCTTGTCGAACGCGCGCGCCAGCTCCTTGGAGACGTCGGCGTCCTCGTTGGGCACGAGCCGCGGCAGGAACTCGACGATCGTCACCTCGGTGCCGAGCGACCGGTAGAACGACGCGAACTCGACGCCGATCGCGCCGGCGCCGAGCACGACCAGCGATCGGGGCTGGGCGGGCAGGGTCATCGCCTTGCGGTACTCGATGATCCGCTCACCGTTGAGCTCGATGCCCGGCAGCGACCGCGCGCGCGCGCCGGTCGCGAGGATCACGTGCTTGGTCTCGAGCGTCTGCGTGCCGCCGCTGCCGGTCACCTCGATCTGGTGCGGCCGCCACGGCCCCTTGCGCGGCAAGAGCTTCGCGGTGCCCGAGATGCTGTCGACCTTGTTCTTGCGGAATAGGAAGCCCACGCCCTTGGACACCTTCTCGGAGATCCCGCGGCTGCGCTGGATCATCGCCGGGAAGTCGGGGCGCACGCCGTCGACGATGATCCCGAAGTCCTTGGCGTGCTGGAAGTTGTCGAACACCTCGGCCGAGCGCAGCAGCGCCTTGGTCGGGATGCAGCCCCAGTTGAGGCAGATCCCGCCCAGGCTCTCGCGCTCGATGCACGCGGTCCGGAGCCCGAGCTGCGCGCAGCGGATCGCCGCGACGTAGCCTCCCGGGCCCGAGCCGATCACGACGACGTCATACGGTTCGGCCATGGCGGATCCTCTAGAGCGCCAGGGCTTCGGGCTTCTCGATCAGCTCGGCGAGCACCTGCAGCCACTTCGCGCCGAGCGCGCCGTCGATCACGCGGTGATCGCACGACATCGTGACCGCCATGCGCTTGCCGGCGACGACCTGGCCCTTGTCGACCACGGCGACGTCGCGGACCGCGCCGACCGCCAGGATGCCGGCCTCCGGCGGGTTCAGGATCGCGGTGAATCGCTCGATGCCGAACATGCCGAGGTTCGACACGCTGAACGTCGAGCCGGTGATCTCGTGACCCTTGAGCTGCTTGCCCTTGGCGCGCTCGGCGAGGTCGCGGACCTCGGCGGCGATCGCGCCGATGCCCTTCTGATCGGCGTTGCGGATCACCGGGGTGACCAGGCCGTCGGGGATCGCGACCGCGACGCCGACGTGCACGCCGTGGAAGTGACGGATCGAGTCGCCCTGCCACGACGCGTTGCAGTCCGGCATCCGGCGCAGCGCGATCGCGACGGCCTTGATCACGAGGTCGTTGACCGAGACCTTGCCCTTGTCGCCGAGCAGGTCGTTGAGCCGCTGGCGGTAGGCGACCAGCGCCGACGCGTCGAGATCGCGCATCAGGTAGAAGTGCGGGACGTCGCGCTTGGCCTCGGTGAGCCGCGCGGCGATCCGCTTGCGCATGTTCGACGCCGGCACGTCCTCGTAGTCATCGCCGGCCGGCGCGGCCTGGGGCCGGGCGCGGACCAGCGCCTGCGACTTGGCCGGCGGGGCGTCGGCGTCGGCGTCGGCGTCGGCGTCGGCGTCGGCATCGGCATCGGCGTCGGCATCGGCATCGGCATCGGCGGCGGGCGCCTCGGGGGCCTCGTCGTGCTCGGGGGACGCGTCGGCGTGCGCGCCGCCGCCGCTGCCATCGGCGACCGCGCGGACGTCGCGCTCGACGATCCGCCCGCCCGGGCCGCTGCCGGTCACCTGGCGCAGATCGATGCCGAGCTCGATCGCGAGCGTCTTGGCGAGCGGCGAGGCGAGCAGGCGGCCGGTCGCGGCCGGCGCCTCGTGCGCCCGCCGGCCGGTCGCCTGGCCGGTCGAGCTGTCGCGCGCCTCGGCCTTGCCGGTCTGATCCTGCTCGGGCTTGGTCGCCTCGCGCGGCGCCTTCCTGGCGGCCGGCGCGTTGGCCGAATCTTCCACGCCTTGCTCGGCGGGCGGCTTCGCCGGCGCGGGCTTGGCCGCCGGCTTGGCCGCCGGCTTGGCGTCCTTCGGCGCTTCGGCCTTGGCGGCGGTGGCGGCGGGCTTGGCTTCGGGCTTTGCCGCCTCGGGCTTGGCCGCGGGCCTTGCCGCCTCGGGCTTGGCCGCGGGCTTCGCCGCCTCGGGCTTGGCCGCGGGCTTGTCGCCGCCGCCGCCCTTGGCCTGCTCGACCAGCGCGGAGACGTCCTCGCCCGCCTTGCCGATGATCGCCACCGGCGCGCCGAGCTTGACGGTGTCGCCCTCCTTGACGAGGAACTTCAACAGGACGCCGTCGTCCTCGATGTTGAAGTCCATGTTCGCCTTGTCGGTCTCGACCTCGGCGATCAAGTCGCCCGGCGCGACCTTGTCGCCTTCCTTCTTGGTCCACCGGACGAGGACACCTTCCTCCATCGTCGGCGACAGCTTCGGCAACCCGATGATCTGAGCCATGACTCTTACTCCATGTACAGCGCGCGCTTGACCGCGGCGACTACGTCTTTGACTTGCGGCTGGACCTCGTCCTCGAGGTTCTTGGCGTACGGCATCGGTACGTCGTCGCTGGTCACGCGCTCGATCGGCGCGTCGAGCGAGTCCATGCAATGCCGCTGCATCTGGTACGCGATCTCGGCGCCGAACCCGGCCACCGGCCAGCCGACCTCGACGATCACGCAGCGCCCGGTCTTCTTGACCGAGGCGGCCAGCGTGTCGACGTCGAGCGGCCGCAGGGTCCGCGGGTCGACGACCTCGCACTCGATGCCGTCCTCGGCGAGCACCTTGGCCGCGTCGAGGCAGGTCCACACCATCTTCGACCACGCGATGAGCGTGATGTCCGAGCCCTCGCGCTTGATGTCGGCCTGGCCGATCGGGATCAGCAGCTCGCCGTCGTCGGGCCCGGGGACCTCCCAGGTCGAGTTGTAGAGGGTCTCGCCCTCGATGAACACGACCGGGTTGTCGTCGCGGATCGCGGTCTTCAGCAGGCCCTTGGCGTCGTACGCCGTCGACGGCATCACGACCTTGAGGCCGGGCACGTGCGCGTAGTAGGTCTCGAGCGACTGGCTGTGCTGCGAGCCGACCTGGACCGCCGGGCCGCCCGGGCCGCGGAACACGATCGGGATGTGATATTGCCCGCCGCTCATCTGATAGATCTTCGCCGCGTTGTTCACGATCTGATCGATCGCCACGAGCGAGAAGTTGAAGGTCATGAACTCGATGATCGGCCGCAGCCCGACCATCGCCGCGCCGACGCCGATGCCGGCGAAGCCCATCTCGGCGATCGGCGCGTCGACGATCCGCCGCTCGCTGAACCGCTGGAGCAGACCCTGGGTGACCTTGTAGGCGCCGTTATAGTGGCCGACCTCTTCGCCCATGATGAAGACGTTGGGGTCGCGCTCCATCTCCTCGCGCATCGCCTGGTTGAGCGCCTCGCGGTAACTGATGACTGCCACGGCTGATCACTCCTTGATCACGTAAGGGAAGT
Organism: Kofleriaceae bacterium; assembly: GCA_036404335.1. Taxonomy (GTDB): domain Bacteria; phylum Myxococcota_A; class Polyangia; order Haliangiales; family Haliangiaceae; genus JABFXX01. The sequence goes on along the minus strand of DASWOO010000377.1, from coordinate 1,520 downwards.
ACTCGTCGGCGGCCGGCGATTCGTCGGCGAACTTGACCGCATCTTCGATCTCGGCCTTGACGTCGTCCTCGAGCGCCTCGAGCGCGTCGTCCTTCATGCCCAGGTCGATCAGCCGCTGGCGGCAGCGGTTGAGCGGGTCGCGGCGGCGCCACTCCTCGACCTCTTCCTTGGTGCGGTACAGGCCCGGGTCGCTCATCGAGTGACCGCGGAACCGGTAGGTCACGACCTCGACCAGCGTCGGCTCGCCGGTGGTCCGGGCGCGCTCGATCGCCTCGGCGATCCGGCGCTTGACCTTGATGACGTCGTCGCCGTCGAACCGGTCGCGCGCCATGCCGTGAGCCAGCGCGCGCAGCGAGACGTCCTCGACCGCGAGCGAGCGGTACAGCGGCGTGCCCATCGAGTACTGGTTGTTCTCGCAGATCAGCACGACCGGCAGCTTCCACAGCGCGGCGAGCGCCAGGCCCTCGGCGAACCCGCCGATCGTCGACGCGCCCTCGCCGAAGAAGCACAGCGTGACCCGGCCGTCGTTGCGGTACTTCGACGCGAACGCCGCGCCGGCCGCGATCGGCACGTGGCCGCCGACGATGCCGTAGCCGCCGAGGAAGTTGGTCGCCTTGTCGAAGATGTGCATCGAGCCGCCGAGGCCCTTGACCACGCCGGTCTTCTTGCCGAACAGCTCGGCGAGGATCGGCCGGGCGGCGACGCCCTTGGCATACGCGTGGCCATGCTCGCGGTAGGTCGCGACGACGTAGTCGTCGGCCTGGGTCGCGGCGATGGCGCCGACACACACGGCCTCCTGGCCGATGATCAGGTGAAGGAAGCCGCCGATCTTACCGGTCGAGTACGCCTTTGCAGACGCCTCCTCGAGTCGGCGGATCGCCAGCATCTGGCGATAGAGGGGCGCGAGCTCCTCGACAGTCGTCTCGACAACCTCGTTGGGATCGTCGGGCTCGACGCGAACAGAATCTGGAGTGGTCATGGACGCGGTCACCACGCGGCGACCATACCCAATGCCATCGACTCGCGCGACGCGAGCGCGGCGCTAATCGGCCGGCAGCTCGGTTGCGCGGTCGCTCGGCGTCGGATCGAACAAGCTCAAGGTCGCGCGCGCCGGCGTGGTCGATGCGTCGAGCACCGCCGCGTCGCCCTGGCTGTGGCTGTTGCCCTCGAAGCCGACGACGACGCTCTGGTAGCGCGTGGGTAACTTGTCGACCGAGAACACACCTTCGGCGCACGGCACCGGCGCGAACCGCAGCGCGTCACCGTAGTCGGTACCATCGAACTGCAGGAACAGATCGGGGTGCTGCGTGCACGCCGACGATCCCGCAGCGACGGCGCTGTTCACCGTCCAGGTGACCATCACGCTGTGCACGCTGGACTTGGCGGTGCACTCGCCGCTGCGCGCGCAGACGTCGTCGCCGCACTGCGCGTCGGTGGTGCACTCGCTGCCGTTGCCGTTCAGCGAGCATCCCCCGATCAGGGAGGCGCTGGCGAACAGCACGAGCGGCGCGAAACGCATG
>DASWOO010000376.1:0-15549 GCA_036404335.1 Kofleriaceae bacterium | reverse complement strand
CGCCCGGCCAGCCCGCCGACCAGCCCGCCGCTGCTCGCGGCCCAGGCCCACGCCTCGGCCAGCGCCGCCGCGAGCTCGCTCGGGCTGCCCGCGCGGCCGTCGCCGCTGCCGGCGCGGCCGCGCTCGGCGAGCGCGCCGCTCGTCGTCCCCGGCCAGTTCAAGCTCCCCCGCGCCACCGGCCCGCGCCCGCCGCTCGAGATCGTCGCGATCGGCGCATCGACCGGCGGCCCCAACGCGCTGGCCGTGCTGCTCGGCCAGCTGCCCGCCGACCTGCCGGTGCCGGTCGTGATCGTCCAGCACATGCTGTCGACGTTCACCCGGCACTTTGCCGAGCGGCTCGGCGCGCAGTGCGCGCTCGCGATCGTCGAGGCCGACGCGGGCGAGGCGCTGCGCCCGGGCGTGGCCTACATCGCGCGCGGCGACTTCCACCTCACCATCGAGCGCCGGGCGGGCAAGCCGTTCGCCCAGCTCAACCAGGACAAGCTCGAGAACTTCTGCCGCCCCGCGGTCGACGTCCTGTTCCGCTCGGTCGCCCAGGCCTACGGCGCCGGCGCGCTGGGCGTCGTGCTGACCGGCATGGGCCATGACGGCCTGCTCGGCTGCGGCGCGATCCGCGAGGCCGGCGGCGACGTCATCGTCCAGGACGAGGCGACGTCGGTCGTCTGGGGCATGCCGGGCTACGTCGCGCGCGCCGGGCTCGCCAGCCAGGTCCTGCCGCTCGATCACCTGGGGCCCGAGGTCCGGCGCCGGATCCAGCTCGCCGGCGCGCGGCTGGCAGGGACGGCGACGTGACCATCGACGACCGCGGCTTCAACTACGTCCGGCAGCTGGTCCGCGACCGCGCCGCGATCGTCCTCGAAGACGGCAAGCAGTACCTGGTCGACAGCCGGCTGTCGCTGCTCGCCCGGCGCGAGGGCTACAACTCGGCGCAGGACGTCATCGACCGGCTGCGCGCGGCGCCGGGTGGCCCGCTCCAGCGCAAGGTCATCGAGGCGATGACCACGACCGAGACCCTGTTCTTCCGCGACGGCAAGCCGTACGACGCGCTGCGAAACGCCATCCTGCCCGAGCTGATCCGGCTGCGCGGCGGCGAGCGCAAGCTGCAGATCTGGAGCTGCGCGTGCTCGAGCGGCCAGGAGCCCTACAGCGTCGGCATGCTGCTGCGCGAGCACTTCGCCCAGCTCGCGTCGTGGGACGTGCGGATCGTCGCGACCGACATCTCGACCGAGATGCTCGACCGCTGCCGCGCCGGCCGCTACAGCCAGCTCGAGGTCAACCGCGGCCTGCCGCCGGCGTTCCTCGCCCGGTACTTCGAGAAGCTCCCCGACCGATCCGGCGAGCGCGTGGCCGGCCACGACTGGCAGATCAAGCTCGAGCTGCGGCGGATGATCGAGCTCCGCGAGCTCAACCTGGCGTCGGCGTGGACCATGGCGCCGACCGACCTGGTGATGCTGCGCAACGTGCTCATCTACTTCGACATCGAGACCAAGCGCCAGATCCTGACCCGGATCCGCAAGGTGCTGCGCCCCGGCGGCTACCTGATGCTCGGCACCGCCGAGACCACGATGAACCTGGTCGACGGCTTCGAGCCGGTGCGCAGCGATGGCACCTCGTACTACCGCTGCACGTGATCGCGCGCCGGCCGATGTTTCTTCGTCACCTTCCGGAGACCCCATGACCAAGCTCACGCTCGCCCAGTGGCGCACCGCGCTCGAGGGCGCCGCCACCGAGATCGCGACCAATGCGTTCTCGTTCCCCGGCGCCAAGATCTTCGACCCCATCGGCCACGAGGCCGCGGCCAAGCTGGTCGGCGCGCACATCCCCGTGCTCGGCGGCGGCGGCGCGTTCGACCTCGCGCTGGTCGCCTCGCCCGAGAACTGCCTGGCGCTGTCGCGCGCGATCCTCTACGCCGGCCCCGAGCAGGTGCTGCGCGACGCCGAGGTCGCCGACGCGATCGGCGAGGTCGTCAACATGCTCGCCGGCTCGGTCAAGCGCCGGATGAACGGCGTCGACCTCGAGCTCGGCTTGCCGATCTTCTTGCACGGCTACATCCAGCCGACGGATCGGCTGCTGGTCACCGCGTTCCCGACCCGGTTCGGCACCATCGAGACGATGGTGCTGATCACCGGCCAGAAATAGCTTACTTGGTCGCGGACTTGGCGGCCGACTTGGCCGCCGCGGTGCGCCGGGTCGCGCCCGCCGCGAGATCGAGCAGCTGGGGCAGCGAGTAGCCGCCGAGCCGGGCCAGGTAGTCCTTGTCCTTGCCCTTGCTCGAGGCCGAGCTGATCGTCTCGATCAGCTTGTCGCGGCTGCCGTACTTGGACTTGAGGGTCTGCGTCGCCTTCTGGAGGCGGAGCAGCTGGCTGTTCGAGGCCGTCTTCAGCTTGGTCTCGATCGCGCCGGAGTCCTGGTCACCGTGCGCGAGCGCCGAGGCGAGCGCCTTGGCGAGCTCGGCCTTGCCGCCGTGCTTCTCGGCGACGCGACCTTTGGGGTGACGCGGGCCGGTCTGGACCGGCGCGGCCTTGACCTTCGGCGCGGCCTTGACGGCCGGCTTCTTCGCAGCCGCCTTCGCCTTGGGGGCCACCTTCTTCACGGACTGGGTCTTCTTGCTCGCCATGATCGTCTCGATTGCTAATTACTTGGCCCCGGGGTCAGCAGCGGTGCTGTTCGACCCGGACGCGGAACCGGCCGGAGCCGGGGGCGCAGAATCCTGCGCGGGAGGCTTGCTACCGTCAAGCGCGGAAAGCAGTTGATTCAGATCGTCGATCGTCAGCGGGGCGCTCAGGTGAACCACCTCGTTGCGCGAGGAGATCGCCACCTTGCCGACCACCGAGCCGAGCGACTTGAATTGCGCGACGGCGACCAGCAGGGCCAGCTCGCCCTTCGCATACGATTCCAGGCTCTTGGCGTCGTCGACCTTGGCCATCACCGCGCCGAGGTCGAGCGCCGCGCCGCTCGCCAGGTCCGCGGTCGCGATGAACGCGGCCGGCCCCGACGACAGCTTGCCCTCGGAGAACTTCACCATGCCGTCGCGGACCCGCGGATCGACCCGGCCTGCGGCCCATACGGCCGCGCCCTGGTTGACCATGCCCAGCCACCGGCTCAGCTCGGGGTTGTCGGTCGCCTTCTTGCCCGTGCCCAGCGCCTCGGTGACGTAGGCCTCGTTCGAGCCGAGCACGACGGTGTCGGGCCGGCCGTAGGCGAAGTACATCGTGCGGTTGCCGTCCTTGGCCAGGTACAGCGTGTGGCCGTTGACCGGCTTGCCGGTGACCGAGCCGCCGCCGGTGCCGACCAGCTTGCCGACGCAGTCCTTCAGATCGGCCTCGGGGATCGACCCGACGACGATCATCAGGACCGGGCCGGTGCCGACGCCGCCAGCCGCGCCCGCGGGGGTCGCCGCCGCGCTCGGGCCGATCGCCAGCATCACGCGCTTGACCTGCTTGACCAGGTCGATCTTGCAGCTGTCCTTGAGCTTCTGCCAGCGCTCGGACAGCGGCGGGTTGTGCAGCAGCAGCTGCTCGGTGACCCGGTCGACCACCGGCGACGCCGCCAGCTTGGCGACATCGGCGCCGAGCACGACCTCCGCGGTCGCGGGCACGGCGGCCAGGCCGGTCAGCTCCGGCGCGGGCCCGGTGGTCTGCGCCGCCTTCTTGCCGCAGGCGCTCGAGCCTCCGGCGAGGAACCCCGCCACGGCGAGGACAGCAGCTGTGGCCCGCGGCGACACCGGCACTCTGTTCTCAGTGCGCCATCGCGCCGAACATGCCGCCGAACGTCTGCAGCATCTGCTGCAGCTTCTGGTTCGACATCGCGACCTCGAACTTCACGTCCGCGCCGTCGTTCGAGACCTCGGCCTTGTCGAACATCTGCTTGGCGCGGTCGAGCTGGCCCTTGGCGAGCGTGGCGAGCGACGCCGCGGCGTCCGGGGTCTCGAGCCGCATGTGCAGGTCGGCGCTCAGCCCGTCGGTCACGTTGACCGAGCCGAACACGGCCTTGGGCTTGACGCCCATCGAGCCCATCTTCTCGAACGCCTTCGAGTTGCCGTTCATCAGGCCCCAGACCGAGTCGCCGGTCTTGACCTTGCTGTACATGTCGACGAACTGCGGCGAGGTCTTGAGCGCCGACTTGCCGGCGGCCGCGAGCTTGACGCCATCGGGCGTGCCCTGATCGCCGATGACCGCGAGCATCGTCGAGTCGTTGATGAACGTGATCGCCGCGGTGTCGTTGTCCTTCGGGTTCTTGAAGGTCGCGATGTCGCCGACCTTGGTCAGCTCGGTGCCGTCCTTGGTGATCTCGGGCTTCATCGTATCCAGGCAGGCCCAGACCTTGGTCTTGTCGAGGCCGTGGACGACGATCGCGCCGGTCGGCTTGTTGCCGTCGAGGTTCTTGAGGCCGAGCGACAGCGTCGTCACCGAGGTCATCGGGTCGAAGCCGCACTTGGCCTTAAAGTCCGCCATCTTCGTGGTGAAGTCGCTCGAGCCGACGATCTTGGGCTCGACGAGCTGCTTCCACAGCGCGCTTTGCTCGACCTGCGCGACGTTGACGCCCACGACCAGCTCGGAGTCGACCGGCAGCAGCGTGAGGTCGTCGCTGGCCGCGCCGCCGACGCCACCAGCCCCGTCCTTCTTGCACGCGGCCGACGTCAGCGAGAGGCCCAGACCGAGGGCGAGCACCAGATTGCGATGGCGATTGCGAAGCATGTCTTCTCCTGTAGCATCCCCGCTGGACGCCGCAGCGGCTTATAACATCATGTTATAGGGTCCGCCATGCCCTGGTTACGCCATCGGCTCCGCGACTCCGACGTGTGGGCCAAGATCGATGCCGCCGGCGCGCTGGTCAAGGACGCCGGCGGGCGCGTCGAGATCGTCTACAAGCCCGAGGCCGGTGCCAAGATCTACCGCGCCGGCGCCGCCAACCTGGCCGCCGCGCCCGGCAGCGAGCCGGTCCAGTTCGACGCCGGCGAGGCCGCCGCCCCGAGGCCGAGCGCGCTCTCCGCCAGCGCCAAGGCCGGCGGCACCGCCCCGGGCGCCGCGCCCGCCAACGCGATCCACGTGTGGACGGACGGCGCGTGCAGCGGCAACCCCGGGCCCGCCGGGCTGGGCGTCGTGATCGTCGGCGACGGCGCCGGCCAGCGCGAGCTCAGCGAGTACCTGGGCGAGGCGACCAACAACATCGCCGAGCTGACCGCGATCCTGCGCGGCCTGCAGGCGGTCAGCGACCCGGCGCGGCCGGTGATCATCTACTCCGACTCGGCGTACTCGATCGGCCTGCTCAGCCAGGCCTGGAAGGCCAAGAAGAACGTCGAGCTGGTCAAGGAGCTGCGCGAGCAGTGCAAGCGGTTCGCCGACCTGCGCTTCGTCAAGGTCCTGGCCCACTCGGGGATCGCGCTCAACGAGCGGGTCGATCAGCTCGCGGTCAGCGCGATCTCGCGGCGCGGCAACTCCGACAAGCGGGTCTAAAGCTACTGCTCGCGCTGGGCGCGGGCGGCGACCTCGCCGAGCGTCTCGAACGTCCAGCGGCTCGCGATCTGGTCGAGCAGGCGGTCGAGCCGGTCGAGCTTCTCGGCGATCGGGACTCGAAGATCGGGCTGGCGCGCGACCAGCTCGCCGGGGATGCCGTCGAGCTCGGCGTCGGCGAAGTCGATGCCGTGCAGCTCGAAGTTCCACAGCGCGCGGCCGGCCATCGCGTCGACGATCCAGCGGCGCACGACCGCGGGCAGGACGATCAGCGACGTGCCGATCGCCGGCAGCCGCAGCCACGGCGTGACCGCGATCGGCAGCTCGACGACCGGGGCCTGGCCGCGGCGCCACGGCGCGTTCATCGCCGGCCGGTACGGCATCGCCGGCGCGACCAGCGCGCGCGGGTCGGTCAGCACGGCGCCGCTCGGCCGGCCGGCGATCCGCAGCGCGGCCATTACCGCGGCCTTGGCGGCGTAGTAGCCGGGCGCGGGAAACACCGACGAGTCGTAGCGGTAGCCGAGCCGGGCCAGCCCGTCGAGCATGACCGGCGAGACGTCGTAGCCCGGCGCGCGGAATCCGCGGACCGGCGCGCTGGTGATCCGGCGCAGCACGCGGTCGCAGTCGGCGAGCTCGGCGAAGGTCTCGGGCGCGCCGAGCCGGGCCAGCTCGTAGGGGTGCGAGTACGAGTGGTTGCCGAGCTCGTCGCCGGCGGCGGCCAGCGCGGCGAGCCGCTCGGCGTGCTTGGCGCGGAGCTGGCGATCGCGCGGCGTGATCCCCGCGAGCTCGGCGTCGGCGTCGCGACCGACGACGAACCAGGTGACGCGCACGCCGCGCGCCGCGAACAGCTTGGCGGCCCGGGGCAGCGCGCGCTCGAGGATGACGTGGTCGAGCTCGGCCGGCGGCGCGCCCAGGCCGTGGATCCGGTAGTAGCAGCCGATCGCGTCGAGATCGATCGAGATCGCGCACGTCGGGGTGCGCCGGTCAGGGGGTTCGGTCATGAAGAACATCGCCGGGCGCTGGCTCCTGCCAGCGACTGCGCCTAGGCTCGCGGCGTTTGTAGCATGCTGGCTCGCAGGCGCTCGATCCCGGTCCTGATGTTCGCCGTCCTCGGCGTCCGGGCCGGCGTGGCGCGCGCCGAGCCGTGTGACCCCGCGCCGATCGACCTGGCGATCTGGTCGTCGATCAGCCTGAACGCGCGCCACGAGCGCTGCGTCGCCAACGCGCTGGGCCTCGCGCTCGGCGCCGGCCGCGCCGACGAGGTCGATGGCCTGCAGCTCGGCGTGATCGGCCAGACCGCGTCGCGCCGCCTGCGCGGCGTCCAGCTCGGCGGCGGGTACGCCATCGCCGGCGACACCACCGGGCTACAGCTGGCGATCGGCTTCGCCGCCGCCGCCGGCGAGCTGACCGGCGGGCAGCTCGCGCTGATCACCACGGCTGGCCAGGCCACGCGCGGACTGCAGCTCGCCGGCCTGGTCGCGGCGAGCGGCGACGACGACGACGGACTCCAGCTCGCCGGCCTGCTCGCGGCGAGCGGCGAGGCGTTCCACGGCCTGCAGGCCGCCGCCGGGCTCGCCGCCACCGGCAGCCGCGTCCGCGGCCTGCAAGCCGCCGGCGCGCTCGCGGCGGCCGGCGACGACTTCACCGGGCTGCAGCTCGGCGGCCTGGTCGCCGCCGCCGGCGAGGCGTTCCACGGCGTGCAGGCCGCCGGCGCGCTCGCCGCCGCGCACGAGCTGACCGGCGTCCAGCTCGCGCTGGTCAACGTCGGCGGCGTCGTCCATGGCGCCCAGCTCGGCCTGGTCAACATCGCCGACCGGGTCCACGGCGTGCAGCTCGGCCTGGTCAACATCTCGCGCCACGCCACCGCCCCGCTCGGCCTGGTCAGCTACGTCGGCGACGGCGAGCGCGCCGTCGAGCTGTGGGGCGGCGAGGCCGTCCCGGTCGCCGCGGCCGCCCGGTTCGGCACCGCGCACGTCTACTCCCTGCTCGGCCTCGCCGGCGACCCGGTCCACGCCCGCCACACCTGGGGCCCGCTCGGCGGCGTAGGCGTCGCGGCCGGCCCGCTCGAGCTCGACGCCCTCGGCCACGGGCTGATCCACGCCGGCGTCGAGCCCGAGGCCGTGCTCGCCCAGCTCCGGCTCCGCCTGCGCCTGCCGCTCACCGACCAGCTCTCGCTCGCCGCCGGCCCGACCTGGAACGTCTACGTCTCGCGCGACGACGACGGCGCCGCCCTGCCCCTGGGCCTCGACACCGCCGCCCGCCACGGCGCCACCACGGTCCGCCAGTGGCCCGGCGTCACCGCCGGCGCCATGATCACCTACTAAGGCCGGCCGCCGAACCGGATCACGTAGGTCAGCTTGGCCAGCCCGCGCAGCACGTGCGGCACCCGCTTGGTCAGGTTGATCGCCGGCGGCCGCTTCTCGTGCAGCCGGATCGGGATCTCCAGCACGTGCAGCCCGGCCCGGCCGGCGCGGATCACCAGCTCGCTGGCGAACAGATCGCGATCGATCACGCAGGCCTCGACGATCGGCCGCAGCGCCTCGCGATCGAACGCCTTGAGCCCGTGGGTGTCGGTGCCGCGGAAGTCCAGCGCGAGGCGCAAGAGGCCGTTGATCACCTTGGTCGCCGCCCGGCGAAACACCGGCCGCGCGTCGCTCGAGCCCTTCATCGCCTTGCTGCCGATCACCAGCTCGCCATCGCCGTGGCGCAGGTGGGCCAGCGCCCGGCGGTGGAAGTCGAGATCGCACAGGTCGATCTCCTCGCAGATCACGATCGCGCCCCGGGCCTCGAGGATGCCCTTGCGCAGCGCCTTACCGTAGTTCGGCTCGCCCAGCGAGAACCAGCGGACCTGGTCGCGCGCGCCCGCGGTCTCGCTGGCCAGCCGCGCCGCCAGCTCGGCGGTCGCGTCCTTCGAGCCGTTCTCGGCGATCACGATCTCGAACGTCAGCTCGGGCTCGTGCAGCGCGGCGCGCACCTCGTCGAGCCCTTCGATCAGCTCGGTGATGGCCTCGCGGAGGATGCCTTCTTCATTGTAGACCGGGATGACGATCGAGACGTCGGGCGCAGCACTCACGGCGCCTGCGTATGTATCACGCGGGGTCGACGAAGCGCTCGGTCTGCCCCGGTGACATCACCAGCACGTGCTCACGCACGCCGCGCTGCTCGGCCAGCTCGGTCAGCCAGCGCACCGGCTCGTCGAGCCGCTCGTACGACAGCGCGAACGCGCCGTGGTGGATCGGGATCAGGATCCGGGCGCGCAGGTCCTCGAACGCGTACAGCGCGTCGAGCGGCGACATGTGGCGCGCGCGGAACGACGCCGGCGCGAAGCCGCCGATCGGCAGCGCGGCGATGTCGGGCGCGAACCGCTCGCCCAGGTCGGCGAACCCCGAGAAGTAGCTGCTGTCGCCGCACAGGTACAGGCTCGGGCCCGCGCCGCGCAGCACGTACGACAGGCCGTGGGCGAGGTCGCGCGCGCCGTGGGCGGTCGCCGCCGCCACGATCTGCACGCCGCGCAGCTCGAGGTCGGCGCCCGGCGCCAGCTCGATGACCCGGGCGTAGCCAAGCCCCGACAGCGCCGACGCCGCGCCGGTCGGCACCACCACCGTCGCCGTGCGCGGCAGGAGCTTGAGGCTGGGCAGGTGCAGGTGATCGGCGTGGCGGTGGGAGATCAAGATCAGCCCGACCTCGTCGAAGTCGGCCGGCCGCAGCCCGGGGCCGACCGCGCGGCGCACCCCGCCGATCCACGAGCCGAGCATCGGGTCGAACGCGATCGCCAGGCCGGCGTAGCGCACCAGCATCGACGCGTGGCCGCCGTAGGTCAGCGCGAGCTGGCCGGCGGCGAGCTCGGGGCGCGGCTCGGGGATCACCGGCCGCGGCGGCTGGAACCAGCGCGCCAGCCAGTGGCCGACGAGGCTGCGATACCGCCGGACCGGCAGGTCGCGGTGCAGCCGGCCGAGCTCTCGGGCGCGCGAGGTGACGTCTACCAACGATCTCCACTGTCGCCGGGCTGGCCGGAGCGCGCAAGTCGACGTACGTTCGGCCGCGGTGTCGTTCGTCCGTTCGCTCGCCGGGTCGATCGCGGGGAAGCTCGCGCGCTGGCCGTTCGCGTTGCTCGCCTGTGCGCTGCTCGCCGCGGCGCTGCTGTTGCCGCGGCTCGGCACGCCCGGGCTGTGGGAGCCGCAGGAGCGCCAGCTCGCGGACCGGGTCGCCCCGCCGCTGATCGGCGCGCCGCCGCCCAGCACCGCCGCCCCGGCGCCGGTGTCGGGGAAAGACGGCTGCCTGCGGACGGCGCCGAGCGACGCCCAGGCGCGGACCCTGACCGCCAGGGCCGTGCCGTGGGGCCGCGACCACGTCGGCGACTCCGACACCGGCCGCCGGCTGCCGCTGGCGATCTTCGGCTGGCTGACCGTGCTCGCCGCGGCCGGCACCGCGATGCGGCTCGCCGGGCCGCGGGCCGGCCTGCTCGCCACGATCGTGCTGCTGGCGATGCCGATCGCGACGCTGCAGTCGCGGATGCTGACCTCGGAGGTCGGCACGGCGTGCGGCACGGCGCTGATCATCTACGGCGGCGTCGCGCTGTCGGCCGGCTGGCGCGGCCGGCGGTTTGCCGTCGCGCTCGCGGACGCCGTGGTCGGCGCGCTGGCGCTGGCGGCCGGCGCCGCGCTCGGGTTCTACGGCGGCGGCGCGCTGCTGGGCTGGGCCGCGCCGCTCGGCGCGCTCGCCGCCGCGGGCGGGCTCGGGCTCGGCAAGCAAGACCGCGCCGCCGGCCGGCTCGTCGCGCTGTTCGCGACCCTGGCCGCGCTGGCCGTGCTCGCGCTGCTCGCGTCGCAGGTCTACGACCTCAAGCCGCTGTACCCGGGGCTGACCCCGCCGCCGGCGCGCGAGATCCTGGGCCGCGCGATCATCCCGACCGGCTGCTACTCGTGGGCGCTCGGCGGGGTGTGGCGCCCCGACGAGGATCTGCGCATCATTTACGACTCGACGTTCGAGCAGATCGCCTACGGCACGTTCCCCTGGGGCCTGGTCGCGCCGATCGCGATGGCGATGCTGACGGCGTCGGCGGACCCGCGGCGCCGCCGGCTCGGCGCGCTGAGCCTGGCCTGGGCGGGCGCGGCGTGGATCGCCGGCGAGGCGTTCCAGCGCAAGGTCGGCTTCACCGTGTTCGCCGGGTTCCCGGCGCTGGCGATCGCGATCGGCGGCTGGCTCGATGATCTGCTCGCGCCACCGCCAGCATTCACCCGGCCGCCCGGCGCGATCCTGATCGCGCTGTTCTTCGTCCTGGGCGCGATCGACCTGGGCAAGGATCTGCAGTCGTTCGCCGAGCGGCTGACCTCGCTGTTCGTCGGCAACGATGCCGTGCCCTACCCGGCCCAGACCCGGTTTCTGTGGCTGCCGACCAAGCTGTGGGTGCTGATCCTCGGCGCGATCATCGCGCTCGGCTTCGCCGTGGCGATCGTCCAGCTCGACCGGGCGGCGCGCCGGCGCGGCGTGATCGCGGCGCTGGTCTCGCTCGGCGCGAGCCTCCTGCTCGGCGTGTTCTGGACCTCGATCTGGCAGCCGCGGCTCGCGCTCCACCTGTCGTCGAAGGCGCTGCTCGAGACCTACCAGGACCTCGCAAGGCCGGGCGACTCGCTGATCGTCCTGGGCGACCTCGGCCAGTCGGCCGTGGATTACACCGGCAAGCCGGCGCAGACCGCGACCGACCGCGCGCAGGTGATCGCCGCGCTCGGCCACCCCGACCGCGTGTTCGCGATCGCGCCGCAGAGCGAGCTGTGCACGCTGCACCGCGAGGTCGCCGGCCGGCCGTACTTCGTGATCGACGACCGCAACCAGCGCAGCCTGCTGATCTCGAACAAGCTCGACGGCGCCGAGGACCACAACCCGCTGCGCACGACGATCCTCCACCAGGAGCCCAAGGCCATCGCGGCGCGGCCCAAGGCGCGCGTGGTCTGGGACGGCAAGCTCCAGCTGCTCGGCTGGGACGTGCCGGCGCGGATCGACCGCGGCGCGGCGTTCGAGGTCACGGCGTACTACAAGGTCCTGCAGCCGGTCGGCGGCTCGTGGAAGGCCTTGCTCCACGTCGACGGCCCGGCCGGGCGCGCGGGTAACGGCGATCACGACCCGATCAACGGCCGGTGCCCGACCTCGACCTGGCAGCCGGGCGACTACATCGTCGATCACTTCACCGCCCGCGCCGGCGGGCCGTTCCCGCTCGGCCGCTATGACATCTGGATCGGGTTCTTCACCGGCGCGGCGCCGAGCTGGCACAACATGACGATCAGCGAGGCGCCTGGTGACATGCGCGACACCACCGATCGCGTGAAGATCACCAGCGTGATCATGGAGTGACCGTCGAGAACGACGGATCAACCGTTCGGTCGTCAGCTTAGCGTTGACCGCGGTCGCGAGTTGAGGCTATGACCCCGGCGATGGGACCGAAGGTCAAGGGCGACGTGGTCGCGGCCACTCCAGCGTCGATCAGCGACGCGGAGCGACGCCGCGCGCCGCGCATGCTCGTCGACCTCGAGGTCGACTACGCGAGCGAGGAAAATTATCTATTCGCGTACATCACCGACATCAGCGCGACGGGCATCTTCGTGCGGACCACGACGCCCGAGGCGCCGGGCACGCACCTCAACCTGCGCTTCGCGGCCGAGCGCCACCGCCCGCTCGAGTGCGAGGGCGAGGTCATCTGGGTCAACCCGTATCGCCCGGGCGCGCCCGATAACCTGCACCCGGGGATGGGCATCCGGTTCGTCGGCATCGACGCCGAGCTCAAGGATCGGCTGCTCGCGCTGATCCGCCGGTTCGCGTACCTGTCGTGATCCTGGCGTAAGCTCGGCGCGGCCCTTCATGTCGATCATCTGCGGTACCGATCTCTCCGAGGCTTCGCGCGCGGCCCTCGATGTCGCGCGGGCGCTCGCCGGCCAGCGCGGCGACGACGAGCTGGTCCTGGTCCACGTCGTCCACGGCGCGCACGGCAAGCCCGACGGCGCCGTCGACGACGCCGAGCTCGCCCGCCGGCGCAGCGTGCTCGGCAAGCTCGCGGCGTCGGGCACCGGCCCGCGGGTCCGCGCCGAGCTGATCGTCGGCCCGCCCGACGAGGCCCTGGTCCAGCTCGCCGAGACCCACGGCGCCGACCTGATCGTCGTCGCGGCCCAGAACGATCGGCGCGGCGCCCGGCTCGGCACCACCGCCGGCAACATCATCACCCGGACCCACGTCCCGGTCATCGCCGTCCGCGATCCGGCGCCGTGGCTCGGCTTCGCGCGCGGCGATCGGCCGCTGCGCATCCTGCTCGGCGTCGATGACTCGGCGCCCAGCGAGCTCGGCATCCAGTGGACCCACGCGCTCGGCGCGCGCGGCCCGATCGACGTCGTGCTCGGCGCGGTCTACTACCCCGACGAGGCGGCGGCGCACTACGGCCTGGCCGCGCGGTCGTTCGTCGAGGCCGACCCCGACGCCGAGCGCCTGCTCGAGCGCGACCTGCTGCGCCGGTTCGCCGGCACGCCCGGCCCGGTCCACAGCGTGCGAGCCGTCGCCCGCCGCGGCCTGGGCCGGATCGGCGATCACATCATCGAGGTCGCCAACGACGAGCGCGCCGACGTCATCGTCGTCGGCACCAGCCAGAAGACCGGCCTGGGCCGCCTCGGCTCGGTCTCGTCGGTGATCATCGACGCCGCCCCGCAGTCGGTCGTCTGCGTCCCGCCCCACGCCGCGGTCGCGACCCAGGCCGTCCCGCCGATCGAGCGCGCCGTGGTCGCGACCGACCTGTCGCAGTTCGCCAACCGCGCCGTGCCCTGGGCCTTCGCGCTGACCCAGGCCGGCGGCGAGGTCCACCTGATCCACGTCGTGCCCGAGAACGCGGGCGCCGACCTCGACGAGGCCACCCTGCTCCAGCGCCTGATCGCCCTCGCCCCGGTCGCCGCCACGCACAAGGTGCACGCCCACGTCGTCCGCGGCGACGACACCGCCACCACGATCGCCCAGTGCGCCGCCCGGTTCGGCGTCGACGTCATCTGCATCGCCTCGCACGGCCGCGCCGGCCTGTCGCGCGCCCTGGTCGGCTCCGTCGCCGACCGCCTGCTGCGCCTGACCCGCCTGCCGGTCCTGGTCCTGCGCCCGCCGAGCTAGCCGGCCGGAGCCGGGCGGCCCGCGTGATGCGGTCCGCCGGCTCAGCTCGGCGCGTCCGGCGTCAATCCGCCGAGCATCTCGATGAGAAATCGGGAATCCAGGTCGTACTGATTGTCGGTCGGATTGATCTCGACGGGCTCGCACGCCACCGAGATCTGCCAACGGATAAACGCCCTCTGTGTGGTCTCGTCCCACGTGCCTGTCACCGGGCCGCATCCGAAATCGAGGTAATTGAGACGCGCCTGGATGCCCTCGACCGTGTCGGCGGCCGGGAACATCTTGCCTCTGGGCCAGCACCATTCCGGCCGGGGCGGCGTCACGGCGGCATAGCCTTCGCCTTCTGCAATCTTCAGAATGTGCCGAACCCCCGCGCGATCAGCGGCAGCATCTCGCCACGGAGATTCCAGCCTGGGAAACGCGGTGGCGAGTGCCTTGAGGACGTAGTCGGGCGACAAGTCCTCGGCCGCACGACAACCTAGCAGGGTGGTGGATAACTCGAGAGATAACTCTGCATCTCGCGAGATCACCGCGAGCAACTGGGTCGTCGCTCTGTGAAAGGTCAATGCCCAGCCGCTCAGCAGGTATGCCTTGTCCGCGGCAGCGTCGAGCGCTCGCAGCTCCTTCATCGCAATTGCGACATCGTCTGCCCATGACATTCGAAGGTGATCGACCTCCCGCTCGAGCCACGCGAGCTGCCGGCCACCGGGTGTATCGAGCTCGCTCGCCTGGATCATTGCTTCATCTCCGGGAACACCGTGCGCTGTGCGCCATCGAGGGGCGTGATCATCGAAGCCTTCAGATAGCCCTCTGCTCGAGGTTGCTTGATGTCAGGTGGCGCTACTTCGTACGTACCATCCGGGGCCCTACGAATCCAGGCGGTGCGCTTGAGCGCGGACTTGCCACCTTGCGCTCCTATCGTTGTCTCGGTGATGCCGGAGGATTTGCCTTCCAGTAGCTTCATGATCGGCTCTGCTTCCCACCCTGGAGGGAACCACGTATGGGCGTCGACGTGAATCGGCTCCGAGCTTGCAAGCCCACCAGTGCCCGCCCCCGTCTTGCCGAGCGGCTGGCGGTAATAATATAAGCGCTCTGAGAGCGTCTTATAATCCGTCGGTAACCCGAACTCCTCGGCGACGGGGCGAGGTCCGACGATGGGTGCCGGGTTCTCTGCTTTCCAACGTTCGACGGCCGCGTCGAACCTGCTTTTGGCCAATTCGAGCTGAACACGCTCTGCGGCTGGAAGGCCAGGGTCCTGTAGCTTGCGCAAATTCTTGCCATCCGTTAATGAGCGCTCGAAGGCCCTGAGTCTGTTGGTCCGGTTGGCGCGCAATCGAAAACGCTCATCGTGCTCGCTACGAGCTTGTTCATAAGCTCGCTCGTCAGCTCGTAGCTTGGCGACCTCTGTGGCTGGCAGCTCCTCGAACCCACGTCGCTGCAGCTCGGCGAGGTTACTATGGCCGTGTCCGCCGCCGGTGAGCTTGCCCTCCTCGGCGAAGTGGCCCTTGTCGAAGTGCTCGAGCTCGTCGGGCAGGATGTCGCCCGAGCGAGGCTCGCCCGCGCGGGGCTTGGCGGGCTTGGCGGGCTTGGCGGGCCTGGCGTCGGCGGGTTTGATCTCGTCGATGTGGAGCTTGGGCTCGGGGCGCGCGCTGGGGTTGGCGCCGGACGGATCGTGCGCGGCCATCTGCACGGGCTGCGGGCGGGCGGAGATCTCGAGCTTGCCGCCGGGCGGCAGACGGGCGAGCTCGGTGACCCAGGCGGGCTGGGGTGAGACCAGGCCCGAGGCGATCATGTCGGCGAGCTCGGCGGCGGTGATCTGGAGCTGGGTGGCGGTGGCGCGGGTCCGGGCGCCGGCGCCGAAGCCGGCCATGCGCAGGCGCTCGAGGACGCCGGCGTTCTGCGGGTAGCGGGCGGCGAGCTGGTCGATCGGGCGCGCGCCGCCGCCCTTGCCCAGGTACTTGCCGGC
>DASWOO010000375.1:0-6614 GCA_036404335.1 Kofleriaceae bacterium | reverse complement strand
GGCGCCATCGGCGCCAGCGGCCGGGTCACGAGCTTGGGCACCGCGGGCGCCGTGCAGGCCGCGCCGCCGACCAGGATCTGCAGGACCTTGACCGCCGCGGTGCAGCCCTGGTCGGTGAAGTACGACACCACCGTGCCGGTCTTGGGCAGGCAGCGGGTGGTGCCGTCGAGCTGCGGCAGCTCTTCGCACTCGAGGTCGTGCTGGGTGTCGTAGAGCAGCGGGTCGCGCACGGCGGTCTTGCCGTCGCTGTCGTGGATCAGCTGGACGGCGCGGCCGGGCGTGACGTCGCGACTGCGGCTCAGCGTGGTGACCGCCAGCGGCTGGCCGAGCAGGTAAAACGCCGAGCTGGGCGGCTCGGTTGTCGAGCTGCAGCTGGCGGTGGTGTAGATCGGCGGCGCGGTGGTCGTGTCGCCGGTGGCGAAGTAGGCGAGCGGCGAGCTCGGGCACGCCGGCATCGTCGCCTGGCTGGCGTACGCCGGCTTGGTGCAGGCGGCGCCGGTGACGACCTCGCCCTGCTTGCACTTGTCGTCGTGATAGTAGTTCGCGAGCGACGCGGTCGGCGCGCACACCGCCGCGGTCGCGTTGGGCGCCACGACCGGCGCGCAGTCGATGTCGAGTATCGAGTCGTGCGGCCCGGCGAACAGCGCGACGCCGTCGGTCGAGGTCAGGAACCGGCGCTGCAGCCGGCCGGCGTCGGCGACCGCCGGCGGGGTGCGGGTCAGCGCGACCAGCTGGCTCGGCAGGATCTCGTCGGCGACGGCGTAGTAGTCGACGGTGGCGGGCGAGGCGGTCGGCCCGACGCACTTGCCGCTCGCCGCGTCGCGCTGGTAGTACGCCGTCGGCGCGGTCGGGGGCCTGGCGCCCGCGTGATACAGGTGGCTCGGCCGCAGCACGCAGCCGGCGACGTCGGTGGCGAGCAAGTACGTGGGCGTCGTGCCGGTGCAGCCGGTCAGGTGCGAGACCTGGCCGACCGGCATCGTGCAGCCGGCGTCGGTGTAGACCACGCGCGCGCCGGTCGGCGTGCAGTACGTGTTGCCATCGGCCCACGCGGTCGGCGTGCAGGACGCGGCGAGCACGTTGTCGACCACGCCGGCGAGCACCCGGGTCTCGCCGTACGAGCGCCACTGCAAGCGCAGCCGCGTGCCGCTCTTCGCGCCCTCGTTGGGATCGGCCGGCGCCGGCGCGTCCGGCGTTGGATTGCCGCCCTTGCCACCGTCGTCGCCGCCGCACGCCGCCACCACCACCAGGAGCACCGCGGACCCTCGCCAGACAAAGTGCATGGCATCACGATAACGGCAAACCCGGCGGCGGGCCAGCGCTCGCTCAGCGAGGCCAGGGCGAGCTTCGGCCAGAGCGATGGCCAAAGCGATGGCCAAAGCATGGATCGACGCGACGGATCGACGCTACGGATCGAGCCCGAGCAGCTCTTGCGCTTCGGGATCGGGCGGGCGGCAGACCACGCGGTCGACCGTCGCCATCTTGGCGTGGATCACGTCGCACACCGGCGTGAACGAGGCCTTCTGGAACGCGCGCAGCGACGCGTGGTTGTCGGCGGCGATCAGCGCCCACGACCGGTACGCGTCGGTCGCGCGCAGCTCCTTGGTGATCTGCTCGAGCATCACCGGCGCCACCGCCCGGCCGCGCGCGGCGGCCGCGACATAGACGCTGTGGATGTAGGCGTCGTACTTCGCCATCTTCAGCACCCGGCCGAGCTCGGGCGCCTCGATCGGCCCGCGCGCCGTCCACGCGATGCCCGCGGGCCGGCTGCCGATGCTGGCGAGCACCGACTGGTCGCCGCGCCGCCACTGGATGCGCGCGCTGGTCTCGTCGAACGCCAGCTGCTCGACCAGGTCGGCGCGCCTGGACTCGTCGAGCTTGTCGAAGTCGGCCTCGGTGAACGTCATCAGCTCGAGGCCGGCGACCGCCTCGATCCCGCGGGTCCACAGCTGGCCGCGGTACAGGCAGTAGCGATCGTAGGCCGCGACGCTGGCCGCGGCCGTGCGGATCCGGGTCCACGCCGCGCGCGCCTGGGCGGCGGCGACCAGCGGCGTCTCGCGCGCGCGCCGGGCGCGG
The DNA here is from genome assembly GCA_036404335.1 of Kofleriaceae bacterium. Taxonomy (GTDB): domain Bacteria; phylum Myxococcota_A; class Polyangia; order Haliangiales; family Haliangiaceae; genus JABFXX01. The sequence continues at coordinate 4,541 of DASWOO010000375.1, read as the reverse complement.
CGGGTCACGCTCGACAGCGTCCGACCGACCGACGCCAAGGTCGACTGGCCCCACACCCGGACCGACAGCACCGGCTGCTTGGAGCTGGGCAGGGCCGGCATCGTGTACTCGGCCGCGCCGTGCACGACGTCGAGGCCGATGCAGCCGCGCGACCGGGCCGCGAGGGTCTCGGCGTGGAGCAAGCGCGCCGACGCGCGCTCGGCCTGCGGATCGACCGCCATCGCCAGCACGACCGCGCGGTCGCCGTCGTCGACGACCAGCGCCGCCGCGATCGCCTCGCCCTGGGCGTCGTCGAGCCGCGCCAGCCGGATCTTGCCCTGCTTGCCGAGCTCCATCGCGACCTGCTCGAGCAGCCCCGTCGCCTCGGGATCGGCGATCGGCGACGGCTCGTCGCGCTCCGCCCACTCGAGCCGCGACAGCCGGCGCAGCGCCGACAGCCCCTTGCGCATCACGGCCAGGTCATCGCCCGACGTGGTCACGATCCGCGTGGCGTCGGTCGCGTCGACCGGGGCGAGCGCCAGCGCGATGCGGGTCGCGCCGCCGGCCGACGGCGAGCTCTCGACCGTGAAGCCCTGGGGCGCGAGCCGCTGGATCATTTGGGCGCGGACCCGCGACGGATCGGCGAGCGGCTCGAGGTCGATCAGGTCCCAGCTGCCCTGGTCGTCGACCAGCGCCTTGGCGATCGCGTTGCCGGCGCGATCCTCGAACCCCGGCCGGGCGATCAGATCGAGCGACGGCGGCCGCGGACCGGCGTCGCCGATCATCCGCAGCTCGCGGGTGTCGAGCAGCGCGACCTTCACCGTGCGGCGATACAGCGGGGCGATGCCGACGAGATCGCCGGGTGTGCCCGCGTCGGTCGAGCGGACGGTGATGACGTAGAGCTCGGCGGCGAGCGTCGCGTGGTAGGCCTGCCACCACGGGATCAGCCAATCGGGACCGCGGAACAAGCCACCGCCGCACTGCTGAACGAGGGCCCGCCACTCCGCCTCGATCGCACGCAGCGACTCCAGATCACGAACGACAGAAACCTCGACGGCCATGCGCTGCGCCACCGTATCACGTCCGAGGTCGCCCGCCGTCGGCGCCGAGCTCACGACCAGCGCAGATCTCGCGGTGTTGCAATCGGCAACACCTTCGGCAGTTACTTCGATGGACACACTCGCTAAGACGGCCGCGCTGGCTCGCCGTTCACTCGTCGCAGCACCTGCGCGAAGAACCCGTCGGTGCCGTGGCGGTGCGGGGTCACCGTCAGCGCCTGACCGTCGCCGAGCGCCTGCGCCCGCGCCCCGAGGATCTCGCGGAGCGGCACCGGCTCCAGCTCCGGCCCGACCGCGGACGCGACGACCTCGGCGTTCTCGATCGCCAGCAAGGTGCACGTCGCGTAGACCAGCCGGCCGCCCGGCGCGAGCAGCGCGCGCGCGTTGGCCAGGATCTCCTTTTGACGCGCCGCGAACATCGGCAGGTCGGCTTCGCGCAGCCGCCAGCGCGCCTCGGGGTTACGACGCAGCGCGCCGATCCCCGAGCACGGCGCGTCGACCAGCACGACGTCGGCCTTGCCCCGCATCGCGTCGAGCGCCGGCGGCCACCGCCCGCCGTCGAGGTGCACGGCCTGCGCGGTCGTCACCCCGGCCCGCCGGGCGCGGCGCCGCAGCTCGTCGAGCTTGCGGGCGTCGATGTCGGACGCCACGAGCCGGCCGCGGTTGCCGAGCCGCGCGGCGATCGCCAGGGTCTTGCCGCCGGCGCCCGCGCACAGATCGACGATCAGCTTGGGGTCGGGCCCCGCGGCCGCGGCGGCGACGTCGGCGAGCAGCTGGCTGCCCTCGTCCTGCGCCTCCATCGCGCCGCGCTGGAACGAGTCGAGCCCGAACAGGTTGGTCCGGGTCTCGACGTGCAGCGCGGTGTCGGTCCACGCGCCGGGCGAGGTCGAGAGCTTCGCGCCGGCGAGCTCGGCCGCGAGCGCCGCGCGATCGCCGACCAGGAGGTTCGCGCGCACGGTCATCGGCGCGCGCTGGTTGAGGCCCTTGGCCAGCGCCTCGGCCTCGTCGCCCCAGTCGGCGACCAGCCGCGCGGCCAGCCAGTCGGGCATCGACGCGGCCAGCGCGATCCGCGGCGCCAGCTTGCGCTCGCGCGCGATCACGTCGTCGATCGTCGCGACCGCCGCCCAGTCGATCTCGGCCACCGCGGTCCGCGCGCGCGCCGGATCGATCAGCCGCTCGAGCACGAGCAGCGCGATCAGCCGCTCGAGATAGCGCGGCGCGCGCTGCGCCTTTGTGCCCCGCACCAGCGCAGCATCGACCCGCCGCAGGTGGCGCACGAGCCCGTACAGCGTTTCGCCTACGAACCTTCGCTCGTGCGCGCCGATCCACGTCTCCTTGCGGAACGTGGAAGCCAACCGGTCGGTCACGAAGCCCCAGTCCATGCGCGTGCGTTGCCACAGCTCCAGCAACAGCGCGCGCAGCCGGCCGCCCTCGACGACGACGGCAGCAAGTTTCTTATCCGCGATGCGGTCCAGGTCCGGCAAAACGATGCCTATATACCCGCAACGCACTGCGGCGCGAGCGCCGCCCCGCAAAATGGGCATCGAAAGACCCACGAATCGCATTGAAAAGCTGTCCTGCCCGGCGGTAAGCCGTGGGCTCCATGAGCACCGAGACCAAGGCGTCACCCGCTGCCGCCACCGCTGCCGCAAAGCCGGAAGCTGGCGTCACCAGCCTGAAGGATCGCGGAAACCTGTTCGAAGTCGCCACTCGTCAGATCGACAAGGCGATGAAGCTCATCAACATCGATCCCGATGTCGCTGAGATCCTCGCGCAGCCCAAGAACGAGCTGATCGTCAACTTCCCCGTCCGCATGGACAACGGGAAGTTCCAGATGTTCAAGGGCTACCGCGTCCAGCACAACAACATCCTCGGCCCGTACAAGGGCGGCATGCGCTATCACCACGAGGCGAACCTCGACGAGATGAAGGCGCTGGCGTCGTGGATGACCTACAAGAGCGCGCTGCACGAGATCCCGTTCGGCGGCGGCAAGGGCGGCGTCAAGGTCGACCCGCGCCAGCACAGCAAGATCGAGCTCGAGCGCATCACCCGCCGGTTCACCGCGGCGCTCGGCTCGAACATCGGCCCCGAGTACGACATCCCCGCGCCCGACGTGAACACCAACAGCCAGACCATGGTCTGGATGATGGACACGTACATGAACATCGTCGGCGCGTCGGAGCGCAACGCGGTGCGCGGCGTGGTCACCGGCAAGAGCGTGTCGTCGGGCGGCAGCCACGGCCGCGCCGAGGCGACCGGTCAGGGCGTCGTCCACTGCATCACCGAGTGGGCGAAGGACAAGAACTTCAACCTCGATGGTTGCTACGTGATCATCCAGGGCTTCGGCAACGTCGGCAGCTACGCCGCGCGCCTCCTGTCGCAGAAGGGCGCCGTGATCGTCGGCGTCGGCGACGCGGGCGGCTACATCGCCAATCCCGAGGGCTTGAACCCGCACAAGCTCGGCGAGCACGTCGCCAAGAACGGCACCGTCGCCGGCTACAAGGGCGCGCAGAAGATCGAGCGCGCCGAGTTCTTCGCGCTCGACGCGCACATCTTCGTGCCCGCCGCGCTCGAGCTCGAGATCGGCGTGGCCGAGGCCAAGGCGCTCAAGGTCAAGCTGGTGGTCGAGGGCGCGAACGGCCCGACCTACCCCGAGGCCGAGGACATCATGCTCGGCAAGGGCATCGACGTCATCCCGGACATCCTCTGCAACTCGGGCGGCGTGATCGTCTCGTACTACGAGTGGCTGCAGAACAAGCGCTCGGAGCAGTGGGACGTCACCGACGTGCTCGGCCGCCTCGAGCGGCGGATGAAGCAGACCTGGGCCAACGTCCGGCAGTACGCGGCGACCCACAAGACCGACTGGCGCACCGCGAGCTACGCGATCGGCCTCGAGCGCCTGCAGCATTGCTACCGCGAGCGCGGCATTTTCCCGTGAACTGCGCGTGATGGCGCGCTCGAGGCGTGCCGACCGACCGGTCGGCGTGCTAGACGATGCAGTGCGCCATGACCAAGCTCATCGGAATCGACGCCATCGCCCTGGCCGTGCCGGACGGCTACCTCAAGCTGGCTGATCTTGCGGAAGCGCGGGGTGTGCCGCCAGGCAAGTTCATCGAGGGGCTCGGGGTCGAGCGGATGATGGTCGCCCGGCCGCACGAGGATCCAGTGGCGCTCGCGGCGAGCGCGGCGCGCCGGGTGCTCGAGCGCGGCGGGATCGACCCGCAGACGATCGGGCTATGCGTGGTCGGCACCGAGACTGCGGTCGACCACAGTAAGCCGATCGCGGCGTACCTCCACCGGCTGCTCGGCCTGCCGCAGCAGTGCCGCGTGTTCGAGGCCAAGCACGCGTGCTTCGGCGGCACCGCGGGCCTGCTCGGCGCGCTCGACTGGATCGCGTCGGGCGCGGCGCGCGGCAAGCGCGCGCTGATCATCTGCACCGACATCGCGCGCTACGCGCTGGGCTCGGCCGGCGAGCCGACCCAGGGCGCGGGCGCGGTCGCGCTG